>JAZLBM010000162.1:0-2224 GCA_045613705.1 Eubacteriales bacterium
CCCTTGTAGGGCGCCGTGATCTCCGCGTAGCGCGCTTCACAGAACCGTGCGAAATCGGGATCGAAGACGTTCATAGTATTGTTGTTGGCAAACTTGTCATCGCCGCCTGCCGTCGCCTTCAGATTCAGCTCGTTATACATATAGTAGGCAATGCCGCCCGTGCTCACCGCCGTGATGAGCTTTTGTTGCTCGAAGAATCCGATGTCGCCCGACCAATAGGTGTTCACGCCGGAGGCGAGGAGCTCCTCGGAAATGGCTTTGTACGCGTTTTCCGCAGAACCGTATTTGTCGATCGCCGCCGTTCTTTGATTTTCGGTAGCGCCAAGCTCAAGGGTGTTGATGCCCGAGGCGAAGAAGGGATTGCCGATGGGATCTATGATGTAGAATCGGTTATTGATCTGCTCCACGTGGAAGTAGCCGGTGGCCTGACCCTTGATGCCGGAGTTGGTAACGCCGCCGTACTCGTCATACTCACAGAGCATACCGCCGGTAAAGCCGACGAGCGAGTCCACGGTGCGCGCGTACACCACCTTGGAGGTGCGGTTTGTGGGCGCGCTTGAGTTCTGCATCGTTTTCACGGTGTGAGAGCCGCCGGAGAGGCTTACGTCCACCGTCTCAAGGTCGTAGGGGGCATACGTGTTGGCATACGCCTCCGCGCGGCCTGTCTCGAACCACTCGTCAACGAGCTTTTCGGCGTATCCCCAGGGCTCGTAGCCCTCGTTGCCTATCTTGCTGAGATCAATCTCGTGATTGTAGTTGCTGGGATAGATCGTCAGCTTCGGCGTGCCTGTTTCCGACTCGGAAGAAGCAAACTGCATCTGACCGCTGTCGCCGTCAGGGTCTACGTTTACGATTTTGAAGGCCACCTCGCCTTCCTTGGCGTGGGCAAGGACGTAGTCGGTGACGTCAATGGCGTTGTACTGCTTGGCGCCGTATCTTACCATTCCGATGTATTCGATCTCCGTCGCAAGCTCGGGTGCGGTTCTGCCTGTCAGATTGCTTTCCGTCCAGTCGGTCTCAACACCGCTCACGTCGGCAAGGATTCCACCCAGTGCAATTTCCTCCTCGGTCATCTTGGAGCGGTGGCTGTTTACGTAGAACTCAAAATAGATTCTGTTGGAGGCTGAAAGCTTTTCGATCGCCTTTTCGGAGAAGGTGAACTTCACGTAGATTTCTCGTGTATAGGAAGAACCCTCCCCTCCGTTTTTCAGCTCAAGCGTCGTCTTGTTGCCGAAATTCTCCGTGGTTCCCAATCGCACGAAGGTGTCGTCGGAGGGATAAGCGGTATATTCGGCCGAGCTACCTCCTGCGGAAAGAACGGGATAGCCGTTCTCCTTTGCGCCGGAGTAAACGAGGATGATCGGGTCACCGTATTGGCGAAGCTCTCCCTTTTTCAAAAAGGGGCGCACTACGATCTCAACGTTGCCCTTGTCGGTGGGAATGTTCATAACAGGGATGGCCGCCAGATATTTGGCACCCAGGGATTCTGCCGAAACCGACGTGCCGTTTGCCAAAAGCGAGCGGTAGAGCACCTCGGAGGTGACGTCCTGCACATTCGACTTTTGCTTGCCCTTTTCCGTCCAGATGGTGGTGACGTTGAAGCCGGCCGTATTGTAGGCGGAAAGGTCGTCAAAGCTTACGGAGGAGATCAGGCGCAGATCAAAGGCACCGTTCTCCACCTTGGTGGTCTGGTAGGCCAGATAATCGGCAGACGGCTCGTTGACAACGCCTATGCGGTAAGAGCTGTCGGAGTAGACGGAAATATTGCTGAAGTAGGCCGAATACTGAAATCTCGTGTCGAAAAATCTCACCTTCGACATGACCATGTTGGTCGGGGTGCCCAGCTTGTAGCTCAAAACGCTGACACCGTTGATAAAGACCTCACACAAACCGCTGGCGGGGCTGATGAGGAAGCGGATCTTGAACCATTCGCCAAGGGGAAGCTTGGCGTCGGTTTTGGTATCGGCGGTATATCCCGTGCAGAGATAACCGTCGGCGTTGATTCGTATGGAGCGGTAGCTGATGCTTGTACTGCCCTCGTTCTGGGTCATCCAGGTAACGAAGGACATAGGCGCCTCATTGGGATTTTGTCCGTTGCTGTTGGTTCCCGACGGAAATTTTTCGAAAAACATATCCGCCTCAATCGAAAGGGTGTCGTAATCGTCAATAATATTGCCTTGATCGTTGTTGAAATAAACGCAATTGGCATTTTTTACACCAAGTG
>JAZLBM010000163.1:0-1771 GCA_045613705.1 Eubacteriales bacterium
GGCAAGCTCACCAACCGTGGCACAGACCTCTGCGAGATATTTGCCCATCTGAAGTAGCGGTTGAAGTCCATACTCCTTGACATTGCCGAGAATATCATTCCTTGCCTCGTAATAGCCCGACATCTGCATACAGGGGAAAACATTACCATTGGCGGATACGGCCACCATGGCGCGGTTTCCAGGGCATACAGGACGTGTGGACTTGTACTCACCCTCACAGCACGCAACGGTGCGGAGATTGTAGTGGCGGCTTCTCGGGAATAGCGTCATAAGCTGCCAAATATCAATCACCATTTTATGATCCTCGGAAATATACTCTCTCACGAAGTCGAGCATCTTGTCAAAATATTCGTCAAGATCGAGGGTTGCGCCTTTTGCGTTCTCGTTCCAACGAGGAACCTCGGTGGTACGGATAATACGCATTTCATACACACCCATTTCGTCAAGGAGCCGCGCCGTGGGGAGCATAGATTCGATATTCCTTCTATGCACATTGGTCTGCGCTTTGACACGGAAGCCGTTATCCACGCAGAGTTTGATCGCACGGAGCGCATCTTCTTCCGCGCCCTTACGGTTTCTGAGCCAATCGTGATGCCCGATACCGTCAAAGGAGATCTTGATCAGCGGATTGCATCCGATCTCCTTCATGCGGTCAAGCACAGCTTGATTTATGTAAAATCCGTTGGTATTCAGTTCCTCAACGAACATTCCGCGTTTGTAAATGCCCTCGATGATGGGTAAAAAGTCCTTATGGCACATCGGCTCACCGCCCGTAATGGTGAAGGCGTTGATACCGCACCTCTGCGCCTCGTCGAGCAGCTTTTCTGCTTCTTCAAGAGAAAATTCAGCCATAAGGGGCGAGTTGTCCGACGCGTTGAAGCAATGCAGACAGTTATAGTTGCACTTGCCCGTGATCATCAGGTTCATTGCCGGAAAATAGCGATTGTCGCAGTCCATTTTCTGCCAGGGATCGAGCGCTCTCTCTTCCTTTTCGCAGGGGGAGATCATTCCTCGTTGAACGAGTCTTTCTACAAGCTCGCTATTCTCTATATCGGTATGCCCATCACAAAGTGAGAGCAGTTCAAATTCTTCTTTTGTCAACCTCTGCGCGTCGCGCCGACCTTTTACGTAATAGGCGTAAGGCACGCGCCACCAAGAACGCAGAGCGATGTTTTTGTTTAGTATGTAAGTCATATTTTCTCGCAGTTATTTCATGATTTTCTCCTGCATTTGCATTGCTCTTTATATTTTAGAAAAAATCAGCCACTTGTTTTTATCTTCGTAATCGTCATCATCGCCGTCATCGGAAGAAGGATCACAGCCGCCCGATACGTTCACGAGAAGGTCATCGTCAAGCTCGCCCGAATGGATCTGATGAAAATATTTGTCTGCTTCCTCCGGGGTTATCTCCACGTTACATTCCTTGGCAATCGCCAAAACCTCGTCCGCGCTATTGGCGGATTTTATTTTTTCAACAATTTCGTGTGTGAGTTTCATACTTGCTCCTTCCGGGTTACAAACAGAAACAGTATTTTATTTCACTCTCTGCTACGTCCCGACCAACCATGTCTTTTCCACAACCGTAGCATATCATCCGATTGTTCTCGTATTTTCCATCTTTATGCCCACAATGCTGGCATCTGGTACCGTCCTTAAACTGTTCATAATCATCACACGGATTAACAAGCTGCACAAGTCCGCCTGCAACGCCGTCCAGCATATCGTCGTCAAGCTCTTGTGCACCGTTTACTTTTTTGATTTCTTCGTTCAT
>JAZLBM010000164.1:0-1823 GCA_045613705.1 Eubacteriales bacterium
GGCACAGTTCCCTTACGCCATCCGCATACGAAGCGCGAAGCATTTCGCACATCGTCGTCTCATCGGGAGCACCGTCATCAACGCCAAACAGCGCGTGGCAATGTATATCGACAAATGCATTCACGGCTTTCACTTCCTAAAAATTAGTTTCACCTATTTATTGTATCATATATTTGTTTCTTTGTCAACCGGAAACGAAAAATACGCAAAAGAAAAGGCGTTGCTTTGGCAACGCCTTTTGAATATTTACCGAATTACTCTTACGCAATACACGCCCGAAACAGCCGAGAGCTTTGCCACCGCATCCTCTGCGGGTACCGCGGAAATATCAAGCACGGTGTACGCGTTGTTACCCTTGGACTTGTTGGTCAGATGCTCAATGTTGATGCCCTCTGCGGACAGAACACTGGTCAGCTGAGAGATCACGGCGGGAACGTTTGCGTGAAGCACGCACACACGAACGTCGGTGGTGATAGGCATCTCAACGTTGGGGAAGTTTACGCTGTTCCTGATGTTACCGTAACGAAGGTACTGATCCAGCTCAACCGCCGCCATAACGGCACAGTTGTCCTCGGACTCCTCGGTAGAAGCGCCCAGGTGAGGAATGGCAACCACACCGTCCACGCCAAGGATATCCTCGGTGGGGAAATCGGTTACGTAAGCGGAGATTTTACCGGAAGCAAGACCTGCCTTAACGGCCGCCGCGTCAACAAGGTCGGCACGGGACAGATTGATGATCTTCACGCCGTCCTTCATCTTGGCGATGGACTCGGCATTGATCATATTCTTGGTATCGGGAGTTGCGGGAACGTGAAGGGTGATATAATCGGCAGCCGCATAGATCTCGTCGTAGTTTTTAGCCTGTGCCACGCGGTTGTTCAGATGCCAAGCACCTGCGATGCTGATGAAGGGATCGCATCCCACAACGTCCATATTGAGGGAGGTAGCAATGTCAGCAACCATACCGCCGATGGCACCAAGACCGATAACGCCAAGGGTCTTGCCTGCGATCTCACAGCCTGCGAACTTGGACTTACCTGCCTCAACCGCCTTAGCAACGCCCTCGGTGCCTGCCAGGGACTCAGCCCACTTGATACCGCCGACGATGTTACGGGAAGCAAGAAGAAGTGCGCAGATCGCAAGCTCCTTTACGCCGTTTGCATTGGCACCGGGGGTATTGAATACCACGATACCCTGCTCGGAGCATCTGTCGATCGGGATGTTGTTAACACCCGCACCTGCACGGGCAATGGCCTTGAGGTTGTCACCAAACGCCATATCGTGCATAGCCGCGGAGCGAACCATGATCGCATCGGGATTTTCCATATCTGCGGCAATGTCGTATACCGCTTTGTCCAGCTTGTCGGTACCGACAGCCGCAATTTTATTCAAAAGTTGAACTTTCATCGTAATACCCTTTCTTATTTAGGATTCTTTTCTGCGAAATCCTTCATAAAGGCAACCAGTGCCTCAACGCCCTCGTAGGGCATAGCGTTGTAGATGGACGCTCTCATACCGCCCACGCTACGGTGACCCTTAAGGTTCTTCAGACCTGCGGCAGATGCCTCGGAGGCGAACTTCTTGTCAAGGTCGGCGTTTCCGGTAACGAAGGTAACGTTCATCATAGAACGGCTACCAAGCTTCACGGGAGCGATGTAATAATCCTGGTTATCCAGATAATCGTAAAGAAGAGCCGCCTTCTTTTCGTTCATCTCCTTCATCTTCTCAAGACCGCCGATGGAAAGGATCCACTCGTACACAAGCTTTGCCATATAGATGGTATAGCAAGGAGGCGTGTTGTACATAGAATCGTTCTCTGCCAT
>JAZLBM010000165.1:0-6978 GCA_045613705.1 Eubacteriales bacterium
GATGTGGAAGAGGTTCGTATCACTGCAGACTGTGTCAAAAACAAAAAAGACCCCGTCTTCATTTTGAAAACGGGTGCATAAAAGAAGGACGGAGATTTCTCCGTCCTTTTTCTTTTACCAGGGGATACCGCCGTCGAGAGCGATCTTGTCCGCGATTTCTTGAAGAATGCGCGCATCCTCCGCGGGAAGTCCGTTCGCATCAAGAACGGTAGCCGAGGTTCGGAACAAGGTTGCAAAGAAGACGCAGTCGGCAAGGTAACCGCCGTATACGCTTATGTGCGCGTTATCGGGCCCCCACAAACCGAAATTATAATTTTTGATAGCGTAAGCAAAGGCGCGGTTTACGTAGGCACATTTTGCGCCGATCTTTGCCGCAATATCGCCGAAGAATTCGTCATACCGCACGCACTGGGCAAAGGAATTGTCGCCGTTAGGCTTATCCTTTCCCGAGGGGGGACGAACGTAGAGGTAGGTCTCGGCACCCGACTCACGGATCGCCTTATCCAGCTTCGCGTGGGCTTCCCGCGAGGGCTCATTTTTCTCGGGGAAATATACGCCGTCGCCGTTTTCCTGCAGGAAAACGATATCGAATCCACCCGTGGCGATCTTCTCGTAAAGCGCCTCGGATGCGGCGTGCTGCTCGATCATATAGCCACCCTTGGTAACCGAGTCCACGGAAATGGCATATCCTGCCGTCGTTGCCAGCTTCTCAAGCGTCTCGGGAAGCGTATTGTAGAAGGTTGCGCTGTTACCGATAAAAAGCACCTTCAGAATCGTCTTATTTTCTTTCATTTCTCTTCCCTTTCTCAAAAACAGACCTTGCCGGGATTTAAGATGTTCTTCTTGTCAAACACCTGCTTGATTCCCTGCATAATGCCGATGGGATAGTCACCCAGCTGACGTCCGAGATAGCCCTTCTTGGCGTATCCAATGCCGTGCTCGCCCGAAACCAGACCGCCCAGCTCCTCCGCCTTGGCGTACATCTTGTCAAAGCACCTTTCAAGCACCGACTCCCACGCGGCGTCATCCAGATCGTCGCGGCAGATGTACACGTGCAGATTACCGTCGCCCGCGTGTCCGAAGCTGGGGATACGGACGCCGAACTCGTCAGCCAACTGATGGGTATACTTGATAAACTCGTCCACACGGCTACCGGGCACGACTACGTCGCACTCATCCATCTCTGTGGTGGACGCCTTGATGGCCTCAAGGAAGGCACCGCGCGCCGACCATACCGACTTCTTGCGCTCGTCGGTGTCCACGATATACACGTCAATGGCGCCAATGGCAAGGCAAAGGTCGGCAACCGTCTTCATATCCGCCTCGATCTGCGCCTCGGTGTTGCCGTCGAAGGTCAGAAGAATATAGGCGTCGTTCTTGGTATCGGGGAATTTCTTGCCCAGATAGTTCTCCGAGAACAAGATGGTATCACGGGACATATATTCAATGGCCGTAGGAATGACCTTGGAGCGAATGATCCTCGGAACCGCCTCAATGGCGCTCTTCATATCGGGGAACGGAACAAGAAGGCTCACGGAGACCTTGGGCAGCGGCACAAGCTTGAGCGTCGCCTTGGTGATGATGGCAAGGGTTCCCTCGGAGCCGATCACAAGGTCCTTGAGGCTATAGCCCGAGCTGTTCTTGGCGACCTTTGCGCCAAGCTCCACGATCTCGCCGTCGGGCATAACTACCGTGAGAGCGCGAACGTAGTCGCGGGTCACGCCGTATTTCACCGCGCGCATACCGCCCGCATTGGTGGAAATGTTACCGCCGATGGTAGCAGACTTCTCACCGGGATCGGGGGGATACAGAAAATCGTTCTCCTCGGCAAAGGCGGCAAGCTCCATCAGAAGCACACCCGGCTCTACGGTAACCGTCAGGTTATCGCGGTCAAGCTCCAGGATCTTATTCATAGACGTGGTTTCAAGCAAAATACCGCCAAAGGCAGGCACCGCCGCGCCCACAAGTCCCGTTCCGCTTCCGCGGACGGTGACGGGGATCTCACGGGAATAGGCATGCCTCATGATCGCCGAGATCTCCTCGGTGGAATGCACGCGCACCAGCACCTCGGGCATATGGGTAATGCCGCCCAGCTCGTCGTGTCCGTAATCGGGATTGATATCGTCGCCTGCGATCACGTATTCGTCGCCTACAATGGCGCGAAGGGCAAGGACGTCTTCGTTTGTAACCTTATTATACATTTTCCTGTGCCTCCTTGATCTTGGCAATCAGCTTGGGAAGGATCTCGTTGACGTCGCCAACGATTCCATAGTGCGCCACGTCAAAGATAGGCGCGTTCTTGTCGGTGTTGACCGCCACGATGCAGTCGGAGGACTTCATTCCCGCCGCAAATTGGACGGCGCCCGAGATACCGAGGGTCAAAATAAACTTGGGCTTCACGGTACGTCCCGAGAGACCGATCTGTCGCTTGGCATCCATAATGTTGCCCTCAACGAGCGGTCTCGTGCAGGCAAGCACGCCGCCAAGAAGCGAAGCCAGCTCCTCTGCCATAGCACGGTTGGCGTCGGTCATAGCACCGCGACCGATGGCCACGATCACATCCGACTCGGAAATATCAATATCTTTGGGCTTTTCACACTCGGAAAGAACCGTGATATCACTGCGAAGCTTCTCCGCATCGACAGACATTTTCACGATCTCGCCGTACGCCTCTGCCGTAGGCTTGGGCTCGGCAAACACCTTATAGCGCGCCGTGCAGAACTGGGGGCGCGTGGCGGGCGAAATGATCTGCGCCATAATGTTGCCGCCAAAGGCGGGACGGATCTGCACAAGATCGGTGTTTTCCTTCATCTCAAGAACGGTACAGTCGGCGGTAAGACCCGCACGGCAACGCGCCGCAACGCGAGGCGCCAGCTGACGTCCAAGATTGGTTGCGCCAACAAGGACGCTGGAGGGCTTCACGCGATCAATAAAGTCGCAGAAAGCCGCGGTGTAAGGCTCAATGCGAAAATCGCGGAGTGCTTCGTCGTCGTAGACGAAGATCTTATCCACGCCGTAGTGAAGAAGCTTGTCGGCGCTATTACCGATGTCGCTTCCCATCATCAAGGCATATACGGGATGACCCGTAACCTTGGCAAGCTCTTTTGCCTTGCCGATGAGCTCGTAGGTCACTCGATGGATCTTGCCGCCGATATGATCCACGTATACACATACGCCGCGCCACAGGGACTTGTCAATCCCCTGCTTCTCTTCCTCGACGAACTCAATAACACCTTTGGGGCCCTTGCGGACGCACATTTTACACATTTTACAAGCGGCTGAAATATCCAGCTTGCCGTCCGAGTAGCTGATCGCCGCAAAGGGACAGATCTTGACGAGGGCTTCCGCGGTCTCTGCGGTCACGAGATTCTGATTGATTGTAAGCGTTCCCATGTTCATCCCTCCTTATATCAGCTTGCGGGCACGGATCAGCTCTACGATGCCGCCAGCCTGCGCCTCGGCATCGCCTGTGATGCTATGCTTTTCGGTGTTCTTCTCGGGCGGGAAGATGCGCTCCACCTGAGTTGCGGAGCCATTGAGACCGTAGTGGTTCTCGTCCTGATCCTCAAAATCGGCGAAGGAAATGAAGCTCACCATATCGTCGGTCACCGTCTGCTTTACCTTGTAGGAGGGCAAACGGGGGGTGTTGATGTCGCCGTCCACAGAGATGAGGCAAGGAAGCTTAATGCTCTCCTTCACGATCTTATCGTCAAGAGACGCGGTCACGAAGACCTCACCGTCGCGAACGTCATCCACAGACAAGACGTTGGAAACGTTGGGAATGCCAAGATATTCCGCCACCTCGGCACCTACCTGGGCGGTGTCTCCGTCGGTGGTCTGCTTGCCGCAGATGATCAGATCAAAATCGCCCATACGGCGAATTCCCTGGGAAATGGTATAGGCGGTTGCCAACACGTCCGCGCCCGCGAACTTGCGGTCGCTGAGCACCGTTCCACACTTGGCGCCCATACAGATGGATTCCACGATAATCGCCTTGGCGGGGGGAGGGCCCATGGTCACCGTCTTGACCTCGCCGCCGTAGGTTTCGGCCAAGGACATTGCCACCTCAAGACCGTAAAGATCGTAAGGATTCATTTTGCTGGCCACACCGTCACGCTTCAGCACACCGGTTACGGGATCCACCTCTACGTTACTGGATCCGGGGACTTGCTTGATACAAACCAAGATATTCATTTGCGCGTCTCCTTATAGATATAAGTATACGAATACATTGTATCACACTCCCCCTCAATTGTAAATGAAAATCTCCTACTTTTTTCAGATTTTTGACGGCTATGTTCGGAAAATTTCAAACGCAAAAAGAGCACCCGAAAAGGTGCTCTTTTTATAAGTCTTTCAAAAACGAATCGGCTTCGTCTCGGGTACGAAAAACCACGATCTGCTTCTCTTGATACTTCTCAAGAAGCGCCAAAACGTCGGGACGGCTTTTCTCATTGTACTCGCGCACAAAGGTAAGAAATTCTTCGTCATCCTCGGTCTCGATCCACGGCATATCGGCGCGTGGCTTCCCTTGTCTCTCGCGGATTCCCGCAAGACAAACCGCGGGATCGTAGTCAAGAAAGAAAACGGTATCGCACGCCGCCATTCGCGCCTCCATCGTAGAGCCGTAATTGCCGTCGATGATCCACGCGTTTTCCGCAAGCCGTTCTGCCAACCGCGCGCGAAAGATATCCTTCGGAACGGTGGTCTTATCCGCGTTCCAGTACAACATATCCAGATAATAGAGCGGAAGTCCCGTCTTTTTCTGCAGGGCGCGGGCAAAGGTGCTCTTGCCGCTACCGGGACAGCCGATCACGATGACCTTTTTCATCACCACTTGTCGCTTCCGTCTTCGGGAATGACCTCTTTCATAGAAGAAATGGCGCACTCGATCATAGCGTCGTCAGGCTCAAACACAGTCAGCTTCTGAAGCCACACGCCGGGGGCGGAAATGATACGGGTCAGCAGGTTGTCGTAACGTCCCGCAAACTTGATCAGCTCGTAGCCAACGCCCATAATCAGAGGCAGAAGAAGCAGCTTGATCGCCACGCGCAGATAGGTAGGAACCGCCCACGCGCCAATTTCCGTGGGGATCAGCAACGAAATGAGAATGCTCACGATCACGATGATGATAAGGAAGGAGGTTCCGCAACGGGGATGGAAGCGCTTCTGACCTCTTACGTTCTCCACCGTCAGCTCAAGACCGCTTTCGTAGCAGAAGATGGTCTTATGCTCGGCGCCGTGATACATAAAGGTACGGCGGATGTCCTTCATCAAGGACACCAAGGACAGATATCCAACGAGCACCACGATCTTGAGAATGCCCTCAAACAGCGCTCTCAAAAGTCTTCTCTCGGGCGAGAAGAAGGGGATCCACTTTCCAAGCAAGGTATAAAGGAAGGACGGAAGCGCGATAAAGAGACCGACGGCAAGCAACACCGCAAGGATCATACTCACGATCATCAGTCCGTTCATAAGAGCAGAAGAATCCTTCTTCTCTCTGTTCTCTCCGTTCTCTTCCTTCTTATCCTCCTCAAGATCCTCAAGTCCTGCGATCTCCGCAGATCGCATCAGACATTTATAGCCGCTACGCATGGAATCAATAAAATTGAAGACACCGCGCACCACGGGAAGCTTGAAGAATTTCGCGCGCTTATTTTCCTCGTTCTCCCAGCACTCCACCACAAGGTTTCCGTCGGGATCGCGCACCGTCATTGCCGTACGCTTGGGGCCGCGCATCATTACGCCCTCGATCAGCGCCTGGCCGCCGATGGACGTTTTTCTTATAGGACAGTTTTTTTCTTCCAAAAAAACACACCTCCATTCTGAATCTATTTCATTATACACCGCACATATGAACGGAATATGAAATCTTGAAAAATACCGCCCGCAATCTGCGGGCGGTTTACAGGCTTTACGCCTTCTGGTCGAAGTTCATCTGCATCTGACCGCTCTGCTCCGCCTTATGCTTCTCCACAAGATTATGGATACGCTGAACGGGATTGAGAAGTCCGCTGATGGAATGATCGTGGTTAAGGGTATCGATGATATAGGCAACGTACTTACACATATTAACCTCTGCATACCAGTCGCGGGAAGCAAGCTCGGGATTGCGGTAAATAAGGTTGGTGGTGAAGATCTTATTGATGAGACCCTCCTCGTATGCCTTATCGAACTTGGTAAGTCCCTCGGTAAAGAGACCAAAGGTAGCAAAGTTGTAGATGCGGCGTGCGCCCTTCTCCTTCAGCTGGTAAGCAACCTCAAAGAGAGATTCGCCCGATGCGATCATATCGTCAACGATAATGGCATCCTTACCGGTCAGATCCTTACCAAGGTACTCGTGTGCCTCGATGGGGTTCTTTCCGTTTACAACTACGGAGTAGTTGCGGCGCTTGTAGAACATACCAAGCTCTACGCCAAGCACGGAGGAGTAGTATACGCTACGTCCCATTGCGCCCTCGTCGGGAGAAATGAACATAAGGTTGTCCTTGCCGATGTTAATATCGGGAACGTTGCGAACCAGAGCCTTCAGCATCTGGTAGGAAGGACGAACGTTCTCAAATCCGCTGATCGGAATCGCATTTTGTACACGGGGGTCATGTGCATCGAAGGTGATGAAGTTAACAACACCCATAGCCGCAAGCTCCTGCAGCATAAGCGCACAGTCAAGAGATTCACGGGAGGAGCGCTTGTGCTGTCTTCCCTCGTAAAGCATAGGCATAATAACCGAAATACGGCGTGCCTTTCCGGCAATAGCCGCGATCACACGCTTCAGGTCGGCATAGTGATCATCGGGACTCATGGGAACGGTCTGACCGTACATCTTATAGGTTACACCGTAATTAAACACGTCGCTGATAATATATACGTCGTGTCCGCGAAGGGATTCGTGCACCATACCCTTTGCCTCACCCGTACCGAAACGGGGGCACTCGATCGGCACCGAAAAGGTGTGATCTGTTCCATGGTTACGCCAGT
>JAZLBM010000166.1:0-27673 GCA_045613705.1 Eubacteriales bacterium
ATCAGTGTCGCTCCAACGAGCTTCTGAAGTTCTGCAACGGCTCTTACGGTATGGCGCTTAACCTGGAGGAAAACTACGTTTCCGCCGTTCTTCTCGGTACGGACGTAGGCATTTCCGAGGGCAGCGTGGTTACCAGAACCGGTAACGTAGTGTCGGTTCCCGTTGGTGAGGCCATGATCGGCCGCGTTGTGGACGCACTCGGTCAGCCCATTGACGGCAAGGGCCCCATTACCCATAGCGAGATCCGTCCCATCGAGCGCAAGGCACCCGGTATTATTGAAAGAAAGTCGGTTTCCGTGCCCCTTCAGACGGGTATCAAGGCAATTGACGCTATGATCCCCATCGGCCGCGGTCAGCGTGAGCTGATCATCGGCGACCGTCAGACGGGTAAGACGGTTATCGCAACCGATACCATTATCAACCAGAAGGGTAAGGATGTAATCTGTATCTACGTCGCTATCGGTCAGAAGCAGTCTACCGTTGCGGGTATCGTGGATACCCTCACCAAGAACGGCGCAATGGACTACAGTATCGTTGTAAGCGCCTCCGCTTCCGAGATGGCACCCCTTCAGTATATTGCTCCCTATTCCGGATGCACCATGGGTGAGTATTTCATGGAGCAGGGCAAGGACGTCCTTATCATTTACGACGACCTTTCCAAGCACGCGGTGGCGTACCGTGCGCTGTCGCTTCTGATCCGCCGTCCTCCGGGACGTGAGGCGTACCCCGGTGACGTCTTCTATCTGCACTCCAGACTTCTTGAGCGTGCGGCAAGACTTTCGCCCGAATGCGGCGGAGGCTCCCTGACCGCGCTTCCCATCATCGAGACCCAGGCGGGTGACGTTTCGGCGTATATTCCCACCAACGTGATCTCCATTACCGACGGACAGATCTTCCTTGAGACCGAGCTGTTCCACGCGGGCGTTCGTCCTGCGGTTAACCCCGGTATCTCGGTATCCCGTGTCGGCGGTAACGCGCAGATCAAGGCGATGAAGAAGGTTGCGGGAACGCTCAAGCTTCTCTACTCCCAGTACCGCGAGCTTCAGGCGTTCGCACAGTTCGGCTCGGATCTTGACGCCGATACCAAGCGCCGTCTTGAGCAGGGTGCCCGTATCGTTGAGGTCCTCAAGCAGGACAGAAACGCGCCTATCTCCGTAGAGAACCAGGTGGCTGTTATGTATGCGGTTACCCGTGACCTGCTTTCCGATCTCCCCGTAGATCGTGTAAAGGATTTCGAGCCCTTCCTCTTCGAGTACCTCGGCAACCACGCAGAGGCTGCTCTTGAGGCCATCCGTACCACGGGTGCCCTTTCCGAGGAGACCGAAAAGGCGCTTCACGATGCTATCCTTGCCGCAAAGAGTCGGTTTATGGGAAAAGCGCTTGAGGCGTAATCAGATCGGTGGGTGATATCAATGGCAGGAATGTCCATCAACAGTATCAAATCACGGATCAAAAGTGTTTCCAATACCAGACAGATCACGCGCGCCATGGAGCTGGTGTCATCCTCCAAGCTTCGCCGCGCCAAGGAATGTGCCGAGGGGTCCCGTCCCTTCCACGCCGCGCTCACCGATGCCATTGCCGACCTTATGGCGGCAAGCGGTGCCTGTGACGGCGATAGCGTTTTCCTTCGCGAGCGCAAGGTGAAAAAGACCTGCTTCGTAGTCATCGCGGGTGACCGCGGTCTTGCGGGCGCGTATAACAGTAACCTGTTCCGTCATACCGAGGCGCTTTCCCGTGGGCTGGACTTTTGCGTTCTTCCCATCGGTAAAAAGGCGGTCGATTATTTCCATCGCCGCGGCGCAGCGTGTATTGACGTAGACTGTCCCACCCTGGCATCGGCAGACGTTGGCGTTTGCAGCAGCATCGCCTCCATTCTGTGCAATGCCTATAAAAAGGGTGAGATTGACCGCGTGGTGGTCATTTATACCAAGTTCGTTTCGATGCTTTCGCAGGTAACGGCAGATGAGCAGATCCTGCCCGTAGAGATGCCCGAGTCGGGCGCTCACGAGGTTCGGGAGTATACCATCGATGCCGATCCCGTGGAGCTGATCGACGCTATGGTGCCCTTCTGTGTTTCCGGTCTGCTTTACGCGGCGGTGGCAGAGGCTACCGCGTCGGAGCACGGCGCAAGAAGAAACGCCATGAGCTCGGCGAGCAAAAATGCGGGTGAGCTGATCGATACCCTTCAGCTTCGCTTCAACCGCGCGCGTCAGGCGGCGATCACGCAGGAGATCAGCGAGATCGTTTCGGGTGCAGACGCACTTTGATCTAAGTGGAATTTAATTTGGAAGGAAGAAATCTATGGCAGAGCAAAATATCGGCAAGGTCGTGCAGGTAGTAGGTCCTGTTCTTGATATTCGTTTCGAGAACGGCCAGCTTCCCGCATTGCTGAATGCCATTCACGTAGATAACGGCGGCGAGACGGTAGTCTGCGAAGTTGCCCAGCAGCTTGGTGACGACACCGTCAGATGTATCGCCATGAGCTCCACCGACGGTATGGTGAGAGGTGCCCGCGCGGTCGATACCGGCGCAGGTATCACCGTTCCCGTTGGTAAGGAGACCCTCGGTCGTATCTTCAACCTTTTGGGTGAGGCTATCGACAACGGAGAGCAGCCTAAGACCGCGGAGCGTCACTGTATCCACCGTGATCCTCCCCCCTACACCGAGCAGCAGGGAACTACCGAGATCCTGGAGACGGGTATCAAGGTCGTTGACCTGATCGCCCCCTATGCAAAGGGTGGTAAGATCGGTCTGTTTGGCGGTGCAGGTGTTGGTAAGACGGTTCTTATTATGGAGCTGATCAACAACGTAGCAAAGCAGCACGGCGGACTTTCCGTATTCGCCGGCGTTGGAGAGCGTACCCGTGAGGGTAACGACCTTTACATGGAAATGAAGGAATCGGGCGTTATCGAGAAGACCGCACTTGTGTACGGTCAGATGAACGAGCCGCCCGGAGCAAGAATGAGAGTTGCGCTTTCCGGTCTTACCATGGCGGAGTATTTCCGTGACCAGGAAGGGCAGGACGTGCTTCTCTTCATCGACAACATTTACCGTTTCACCCAGGCAGGCTCCGAGGTATCCGCACTTCTGGGAAGAATGCCCTCCGCGGTTGGTTATCAGCCCACGCTGGCAACCGAAATGGGTGCTCTTCAGGAGCGAATCACCTCCACGAAGAAGGGATCTATCACGTCTGTACAGGCAATTTACGTGCCTGCGGACGACTTGACCGACCCCGCGCCCGCAACCACCTTCGCGCATCTTGACGCGACCACGGTTTTGTCCCGTTCCATCGCATCTCTCGGTATTTATCCCGCAGTTGATCCCCTGGACTCCACCTCCAGAATCCTTACTCCCGACATCGTGGGTCTGGATCACTACGAGGTTGCCCGCGAGACTCAGAGAATCCTTCAGAGATACCGTGAGCTTCAGGATATCATCGCCATCATGGGTATGGACGAGCTTTCCGAGGAGGACAAGCTGACCGTTTCCCGTGCGAGAAAGATCCAGAACTTCCTGTCTCAGCCCTTCACGGTTGCCGAGCAGTTTACCGGTATGCAGGGTAAGTACGTGCCCATCCACGAGACGGTTCGCGGCTTCCGCGAGATCATCGAGGGCAAGCACGACGACCTTCCCGAGTCTGCCTTCCTCTTCGTCGGTACCATTGACGAGGCTATCGAAAAGGCGGCAAGGAGCGGAAAATGAGAGCGTTTAAGCTGGGGATCCTGACTCCCACCGGTCAAGCGTTTTCGGGTGACGTTACGAGCGTAGCTCTGCGCACCACCGACGGTGAGGTAGGCATCCTTGCAGGACACACCGACTATTTGGCGGGCGTGAACGTGTGCACGGTAAAGCTTCTTGACGCGGACGGAAAGCCCAGGTTTGCTTTTTGCGGCGGCGGCTTTTTCAGCGTGACGGCAGGCGAGGCTACCTTGGTTGCCGACGAGTTCTCGTTCGCGGAGAGCCTTGACGACGCGGCCGTGGCTGCCGAGCTCGAGGAGCTGAACGCGCGACTGGCAACGGCTTCCGATGCGCAGACGCAGCAATTTCTGAAATCGCGTATTGCTCGCGCCGAGGCCAAGCGCCGTACGGTTGCGGCCGAAAAAGACAAATAAAAAAGAAGATCCGCTCCTTTTTGGGAACGGATCTTTTTTCTTACACCAGCAGCAGAAGCGCGATGCGGAAGTAAATAACAAGGGAAACGGCATCCACGATGGTGGTAATGAAGGGGGACGCCATTACGGCGGGGTCAAGACCGATCTTCTTGGCAAAGACGGGCAAGGTGCCGCCCACGAATTTGGCAACCACAACGGTGCAGACAAGGGTGATGGATACCACGGCGGCCTGCGCCAGCGATACGCCGTTGTTGAAAATAAAGTTGTCTACAACCAGGATCTTGACAAAGTTACAGGCCGAGAGCACCGCACCGCAGAGAAGACCCACGCGGATCTCCATCCAGATGATGCGGAAGATGTCCTTCATATTGATCTCACCAAGGGCAAGACCGCGGATGATGGTGACCGAAGCCTGACCGCCCGAGTTTCCGCCTGTGTCCATCAGCATGGGGATAAAGGCGATAAGAGCGGGGAAGAGGGCAAGTGACTCCTCAAAGCCCGAAATGATCTCGCCGGTGAAGGTGGCGGAAACCATCAGAAGTAAGAGCCAGGGAATTCTCTTTTTGAAGATCTCAAGCACGCGGGAACGGAGATAAGGGCGGTTGTCGGGGACAAGTGCCGCCATCTTCTCGATGTCCTCGGTGGCCTCTTCTTCCATAACGTCAAGCGCATCGTCAACCGTAACGATACCTACAAGACGCTGCTCGCGGTCTACGATGGGAAGGGACAGAAGGTCATATTTCGAGATCATCGCCGCCACTTCTTCTCGGTGGTCGGACGTGCTTGCCATCACTACGTCAGTGCTCATAATGTCCGACAAAAGCGCGTCGGAATCGGCAAAAAGAAGGTCCTTCAAGGATACGGTGCCGTGCAGATGCCGCGCGCCGTCAATGATATAGGCGGTGTAGACCGTCTCCTTGTCCACACCCGTGCGGCGGATGCGTGCCACAGCCTCGGCCACCGTCATAGTTTCCTTGAGGTCAATAAACTCGGCGGTCATAACGCTGCCCGCCGAATTTTCGGGGTAACTCAAAAATTTATTGATCAATCGGCGCGTTTCGGGATTGGTCACGCGCAGAATTCGCTTGACCATACTGGCGGGAAGCTCCTCCAGAAGGTCAACGGCGTCGTCGATGAAAAGGTTGTCCACGAGGAGTCCGAGATCCGCGTCCTTGGTAGCCAATACGATCTGCTCGATGGCGTCGGATTCCAGCTCGGCGAATATGTCGGCGGCGATATCCTTTTTCAGAAGGCGGAAAGCGGTAAGAAGGCGATCGCCCTGAAGGGTGGAAAGATATTCCGCAACGTCAATGGCGTTCATCGTGTCCACTACGTCGGTGAAGCGGTGATATTGCTTTTGCTCCAGCGCCTCCGTCAGTTCTTCAATGCGTTCCTCCTGCATCAAGGGTATCACCTCACATTCCTGTTTTTATTAGTATATCCTTTTGCGGGGGATTTGTCAAGACGAAATTTTTAGCGGCGAAGGATAAATAATTTTGCAAAAGCCCTTGATTTTTTGATCGGGATATGATACAATAGCAAGGTCAACCGAATATGCCGGAATGATGGAATTGGCAGACGTGCTGGACTCAAAATCCAGTGGTAGCGATACCGTGCGGGTTCGACCCCCGCTTCCGGCACCAAAAAATCCGTACACGCAAGTGTGCGGATTTTTTACTTCTTCACTTTTCACTCTTCACTAAGTAGGCGCGAGCGGATTTTTTGGGAAGTAACAGGTGATAGTGAAGAGGGGAGAGGGAAAGACTCATTCGACACATCGCTTCTTCTTGAACGCACGTGCAACGGTATTTACAAAAATCTATTGCAATTGCGGTGGTATGTGGTATAATGGTCTTGCGATGCCTTGCCGCATCCCGTGATTCTTGAATTTTTGCCATACAGCGAGGAACGGATATGAAATTTTCGGTCGCAATGAAAGAAGAAAATCCAAACGCAAAGGTGCTGCTCACCGAGCGCGCCCGTGAGGACGGTATCACCCTTGTGGACGTGGACGTAACCTACGCCGAGCCGCAGGTGCCGACGCCTTTTTCGGTTACTTTTGAGGTGTCGTGTGTGGATATGTATTCTACCTGGGGCTCTTGGCTGGGATCAAGTCGCAACCTTGCGCCTGCGTGGTCAAAAAAAGTGACGAGATCGCGGTTGGCGTCGGGCGCGCCTCTTCATCAGATCATCTCTTCCGACGGCAGAAACCGCATCGCCATCGCCCTGTCCGATGCGATGACACCCACCGAGATCGCCACGGGCGTCAGAGAGGAAACGGCAGAGCTGTACTGCGAGGCGCGGTTCTTCACCATGCCCGTCAATAGCATTTCCCAATATCACGCCACGATCTACGTGGACCAAACCGATCGCCCCTACGAGGATTCCCTGAAGGCGGCAGAGCGGTATTGGGCGGAGGAATGCGGCTATCCTTGTGCCTATATTCCCGAGGCGGCGAAGCGCCCCATGTACTCCTGTTGGTATTCCTTCCATCAGAACATCGACGTGGACGCCATCGTGGAACAATGTCGCCTGGCGAAGGCGATGGGAATGGACAGCGTTATTGTGGATGACGGCTGGCAGACCGAAAGCAACGCTCGTGGCTACGCCTTTTGCGGCGACTGGGAGGTCGCGCCCTCAAAGGTTCCCGATATGAAGGCCTTCGTGGATCGCGTGCACGAGACGGGAATGAAATTTATCCTTTGGTACTCGGTTCCCTTTATGGGTAAGCGCACCAAGGCGTTTTCCAGATTCCACGATATGGTGCTCGGGTATTCCACCGCGGGAAAGACCTACGCCTCTCTTGATCCTCGATTCCCCGAGGTCAGAGAATATCTGATTGATACCTACCGCCGCGCCGCCGAAGAGTGGGGGCTTGACGGCTTCAAGCTGGATTTTATCGACTCCTTCAAGCTGCTTCCCGAAACGCCTGCCTTTGACGAGCGCTGGGACACCCTGTCGCTGGAGGAGGGCGTTGACCGACTGCTGAAGGGCATTACCGACGCGCTTCGTGCCATCAATCCCGATATGCTGATCGAGTTCCGTCAGTCTTACTTTGGCCCTACCATCCGCAAATACGGTAATATGATCCGCGTGGCAGATTGCCCCAACGATTCCTTTATGAATCATCTCAGCGGTACCGATCTGCGCTTCTGCCTGGGTGAGACCCCCGTCCATTCGGATATGCTGATGTGGCACCCCGAGGATTCGGTAGAAGCCGCGGCATATCAGCTTGCCTGTGTGCTTTTCACCGTTCCCCAGATCTCGGTGCTTCTTGACAAGATATCCGAGGATCACCGAAAGATGCTTGGCTTCTATCTCGGCTTCTGGAACGAGAACCGCGAGGTGCTGCTGGGTGGCAACTTCTCGGCGGAAAATCCCGAATCGCTTTATTCTCTTGTAAAATCGGAGAAGGACGGACATATCATCGCCGTGGCACACGCGAAGCCCATCCTTACGGCTTCGGACTTCCAAAAACTGCATTTCGTCAATGCCACCAATGAAAAGGCATTGGTGCTTCGCGCAACGGATGACCTTGGTATCCGCACCTATCGTATCTTTGACTGTATGGGCAACGTGACGGAGGAGGGAACCCGCGACCTTTCTCGCGGACTTCACGAATTTTCCGTGCCCCGTTGCGGTATCGTTGAAATCATATAAACAAAAAGAAAAGGCTTTTTTCAAGGATGATTTGGAGAAAGTCTTTTTTTGCTAAATCATAAAGCAATAAATTGATGTTTGTCGGTGCGGTATATTTTGTCGTAGGGGCGATGCGACGTTGCTTCGCAAGTCGGGAATCGCCCGCAACGAGCGGTGCGCACCCGTGAAATGGCGTAAATCCTTCGTTTTCGGGCGATTCGTGAATCGCCCCTACGGGTTTGAGGGGTATCTTTTCGTCACATCAACCCACCGACAAATCAAAATTTGAATAAAAAGTATCAGTCGAGAAGGTATAAAAAACGCAAGGGTTTTTGCAACCCTTGCGAAGATAATGTTATCCGTTATAAGCGACCTTCATAAAGCTCTTCTTACCGCGCTTGAGAACGATGCCGTTCTTAAGGGTATCTGCGGTGAAGGTAGCCTTGATATCGGTGACCTTTTCGCCGTCAACCGTTACGCCGCCCTGCTCAACTGCGCGTCTTGCCTCGGACTTGGAGGGAACGAGACCGGTCTTCACAAGAAGGGTAAGAATATCGATGGCGCCATCAAGAAGATCCTCTGCGGAAAGCTCCTTGGTGGGCATATTCTCGGTGTTGCCCGCGCCGAAGAGTGCGCGTGCGCCCTCCTGTGCCTTGTTGGCCTCCTCCTCGCCGTGAACCAGCTTGGTAAGCTCATAAGCGAGAATTTCCTTAGCCTTATTCAGCTGTGCGCCTTCCCAATCGTTCATCTTGTCGATCTCCTCAAGAGGAAGGAAGGTCAGCATACGGATGCACTTGAGAACGTCGGCGTCCTCAATGTTTCTCCAGTACTGGTAGAACTCGTAGGGAGTAGTCTTGTTGGGATCAAGCCAAACGGCACCCTTTGCGGTCTTACCCATCTTCTTACCCTCGGAGTTAAGGAGCAGGGTGATGGTCATAGCGTGCGCGTCCTTGCCCAGCTTGCGGCGGAACAGCTCGGTGCCGCCCAGCATATTGGACCACTGGTCGTTACCGCCGAACTGCAGGTTACAGCCGAGATTCTGGAACAGATGATAGAAGTCGTAGGACTGCATGATCATATAGTTGAACTCGAGGAAGGAAAGACCCTTTTCCATTCTCTGCTTGTAGCACTCGGCACGAAGCATATTGTTGACCGAGAAGCAAGCACCGACCTCGCGAAGAAGCTCTACGTAGTTAAGGTCAAGAAGCCAATCGGCGTTGTTGACCATCATAGCCTTGCCTTCGCCAAACTCGATGAAGCGCTCCATCTGCTTCTTAAAGCACTCGCAGTTGTGCTGAATGGTCTCGACGGTCATCATAGAACGCATATCGGTTCTGCCGGAGGGGTCGCCGACCATAGCCGTACCGCCGCCGATAAGAGCGATGGGACGGTTGCCCGCCATCTGCAGACGCTTCATCAGGCAAAGCGCCATAAAGTGACCTACGTGCAGGGAGTCTGCCGTGGGGTCAAAGCCAATGTAGAAGGTGGCTTTTCCGTTATTGATGAGCTCCTTGATCTCATCTTCATTGGTAACCTGGGCAATCAGGCCGCGGGCAACCAACTCGTCGTAGATAGTCATATTGAAGATCCTTTCGTATGATAAATCATTGTCAAACAAAGTAATTATATATCACTTATGCTTAAATGTCAAGAGCTGCTTCGTTTTTTTCGGTTTTGCCAACGAGAACGCCCTGAATCGCATCGTTGGCTTCCACAAGGAAGCCGCCGAAGTGGGATGAAAGGGGAGATCCGGCAAGATATTCCACCGTTTTTTCGCCACTCATATCGGAAAGATCGGCAAGCAGATCCTCACCCGTGGGACGGATGGAAAGCACCTTGCCGTCCGCCATCAGCGCGCTGATATAGGCGTACATTTTTTTCAGATCGGCAAAATCGGGGATACCGTCATCGGTATAAAGCGGCTCGAGATAATAGATGGAGGAGCCGTCGCCCACAACCGTCGACGAGGGGGTCTCGTCGGGGAGCGGCACAACGGTTACGGCAGAGATCGCCGTGGAATCCTTATCCGACATAACGAGGACAGGGCAGCCTCCATAGAGCTCAAACTCTGCCTGCGCGCGATACAGACCGAGAACGGCGCCAAGGGCGTCGCCCACGCGATTGCGGGGCAGAGTCAGGTACGATGCAAGCTTGACGTCTCTTATGTCCGCGCCTGCGGCAACGCAATGCGAAAGCGCGTAAACTACGCTCATCAGTGCCTCGCGGAAGGGCGAGGTGCCGTCGGCATCCACCTTGATCACGGCGTTTCGCTTGCCGCCGAGAGTGCAGGTTCCGATGCGGGAAAGCGCCATACGGAAATTACCGTCGGCAGGATTGGCTACCGTCGCGCTGTAAAGACGGGCGAAGATCAGCGAGCGCAGGAAGGAAAGCGGAAAGCGGACCGCGCCCTTTTCTTGGGGAATGGATACCGTTTTCTCGGCGGTCACCTTGCCAAGCAGAAGCACGCGAAGCTCGGCATCCTGCGCTTCAAGCAACAGGTCGGCAGATCGCTCGGGGGATGCGACGAGGATCGCGCCTCGGCGGGGGCAGCTCAATGCGGACAGAAGGGTCTCCTCACCCTCCGTTACCTTTTCCGCGTTGAGGGTAAGACCGCAGCTCAGCTCGGTGAGAAGGGGCAGAAGCGTCCGCGCCTCGGCGATCTTGATCACCTTGGCGTTTTGCGTCACGGCGGGGGTGGCAAGATAGGCCGCGATGGTCTGCAGGTCGTATGCCTCATTGCTTTCGGAGGCAAAAACTCCGTAGATATAATCGCCTGCCGAAAGCTTGCATTCACCCTTATAGCTCCTGGCTCGGGAACCGATGGAAATATCATCCTCGCGATTGCCGGAGGATGCGGTGCGGCAATAGCCGTCTGCCGCAAGCAGAAGATCCCGATAGGGAGAGAAGCGAACGCCAACGTCGGCCTCGGGGTGTTCCCGTTTCGCGCGGTCGGCAAGCCAATTCTCCATCAGCTGTGCAAGGGCGGCAAGAGAAAGCGGCTTGTCGGAAATACGTGCCGCTCCACTGCGACGGCCGAGCAGGTCGGCGAAGGTTTCGGCAACGGTGGTGCTTTCCGTCGTGAATTGCGAGATCAGAAGGGAATCGGCACTGCGGTAGCCGTCGGCAACCACGGTGTCAAGCAGATGAAGCTCGTCCCGAGAGGGATCGCGTTTCTGCGAGCGATAATATTCCTGGCAGAGCTGCAGACCGAGGATGTCCATTGCGAGCTGCTCTTCTTTGGCGAGCCTCGCCAGGGATTCCTTCGTAAGAAAGGGAAAATTCACAAGGGAGACGGTTTGAAGAATCGGACCGTTTGGGTTCATAATATCCTTATCCTTTCGTGGCTTATATCAGGTGTCCTTCAAGACAGATCCCGTCGGTGCTCTCTGCCGCAACGTCGGCTACGATGGCCTGCATAGAGCGGGGAGCGGGGACGCGCACCTGAATAAAGTTGTCGGTGTGACCGTAAGCAAAGCCGTCTTTATAATCCTCAAAAAGAACGGTAAGTCGTGGGTGAGTGGCGAGGGTCTTCTCCAAGATGGCGCGGTGGATCTCGTTCTGACGGGCAGACAGAATGCGAACGCGCTCGTGCCGGGTGGCCACGGGAACCTGTCCGTCCATAGTGGCGGCAGGGGTGCCGCGACGGGCGGAGTAGGGGAAGGCGTGGATCATAAGGAAGCCTGCCTTCTCGATAAAGGCGAGGGTCTCCTCAAATTCCTTCTCGCCCTCGTGGGGAAAGCCCAGGATCATATCGGTGGTGAACTGAACGTCGGGTATGGCCTCACGCAGAAGATTCATACCGCGAAGCGCCATTTCGGCGTTGTATTTCCGTTTCATCAGGGCAAGAACGGTGTTGCTTCCGCTCTGCATAGAAAGATGAAAATGAGGTGCCAGGGAAGAGAGCTTGGCGATGCGCTCCACAAAGGCGGGCTTGATCAGCGAGGGATCCAGAGAGCCGAGGCGGACGCGTCCGATGCCCGGGATAGCGTCAACCGCTTCCAGAAGATCGGCAAAGGACATACCGATATCTTTTCCCCAAGAGGCGGTCTCAATACCCGTAAGAACCACCTCCCGGCAACCCGTTGCCGTAAGAGCTTGTACCTCCGCTAAGACCTCGTCAAGAGGCTTTGAGCGGATGCCGCCGCGGGCACTGGGGATGATGCAATAGGTGCAATGGGATTCACAGCCGTCCTCGATCTTGACGTAGGCGCGGGTGCGCTCAAAGGCGGTAATGCTCATACTCTCAAAGGGGGCGTTCTCCATCGAAGAAACGGCAAGCACGGGAGGCTTGGCCTTTTTTCCTTCGGCAAGGAGACGCTCGGCGGCTTCGACCACCGAAAGCTTGTCGGTGTTTCCGCATACGTAGTCCACCCCTTCGATGGCGGCTACCGTTTCGGGAGCGGTCTGGGACAGACAACCCGTTACGAGAATATAAGCGCCCGGATTCCGCGTGATGGCGCGGCGGATGAATTGCTTGGATTTGCGGTCGCTTTCTGCGGTGACGGTGCAGGTGTTGATCACGTACACGTCGCAGACGGCGGTGTGCGAAAGCACGGTGAATCCTCTTGCGGCAAACCGCTCGGCGATAGCCTCGGATTCATACTGATTGACCTTGCATCCAAGGGTATAAATTCCAACGGTAGGCTGACCTGTCATACGAGCCCTCCCTTCATAAAGTCTTCTACACAGTATACCACAAAAATTCCTTTTCGTAAAGGTGTATTTGAAAATTCGGCGGAGAGATATGGGATTTTACAATTTTTTAAAAAACTATTGAAAAAACGGGAGAAAGGTAGTATAATGTCATTGAAAATAAAACAAGGGAGAATCTAACCATGAGTGAGCTTCATATTGTCGACCACCCCCTGATCACACACAAACTTTCGATCATGAGAAATAAGAGAACGGGATCCAAGGATTTCCGTGAGCTTCTTGACGAGATCGCTATGCTGATGGGCTATGAGCTCACCCGCGATCTTCCTCTTGAGTCGGTTACCATCGAGACCCCCATCACCAAGATGGAGGCAAAGCGCATTTCCGGTAAGAAGCTGGCCATCGTGCCCATTCTTCGCGCAGGTCTTGGTATGGTAGACGGCCTTCAGCGTCTGGTTCCCGTAGCAAAGGTAGGCCATATCGGTCTTTACCGCGACCCCGAGACCCATCAGCCCGTAGAGTACTACTGCAAGCTTCCCACCGACATCGAGGAGAGAATCGTTATTCTGGTTGTCCCTATGCTGGCAACGGGCGGCTCGGCCGTTGACGCGCTGACCATGCTCAAGAACCACGGATGCAAGAGCATTCGTTTCATGTGTCTGGTTGCCGCACCCGAGGGCGTTAAGAAGGTGCAGGAGGCACATCCCGACGTAGAGATCTACACGGCGGCTCTTGACGAGTGTCTGAACGATCACGCGTACATCGTTCCCGGTCTTGGTGACGCGGGCGACCGAATCTTCGGTACTCTGTAATTGAGAAATAACACATTCGGGAGAGCGACAGGTTCTCCCGTTTGTTTTGTAGGAGTTATATGCGAATTTTAACGGTAAATAAAAACGATGCGGGACAGCGCCTTGACAAGTTTTTGTCCAAGGCGGTCAAGGGCTTGCCAAAGTCTATGATGTATAAGCTGATCCGCACCAAAAAGATCAAGCGCAATCGCAAGCGCACCGAGCCGAACGAGATGCTTGCAGAGGGAGACGAGATCCAGCTCTTCATCCGCGAGGAGTTCTTCGATTCACCCGAAAAGGACACCGCATCCATCTATTCCATCGAGCCCAAGATCGAGGTGTGCTACGAGGATGAGAACATTCTCCTTTGCAACAAGCGCCCCGGGGTTCTTGTTCACGAGGATACCGAAGGCGCGGACAATACCCTCATTATGCACATCAAGGCTTATCTTTGGCGTAAGGGCGAATATGATCCCGATGCCGAGCAGTCCTTCGCGCCCGCCCTTTGCAACCGCATTGACCGTAACACGGGCGGCATCGTGATCGCCGCCAAGAATGCGGAGGCCCTTCGCATCGTTAACGAGAAAATCCGAAACGACGAGCTTCGCAAGTTCTATTATTGTGTGGTGCACGGTCTTCCCAAAAAGAAGGAAGCCACCCTTCACGGCTGGCTCCGCAAGGATAGCGCAAGCAACACCGTAAAGGTGGCGGATGAGAAGTTTGCGGGAAGCAAGGAGATCATCACGAAATATCGCGTGGTGGCAACTCGCGGGGACGAAAGTCTTCTTGAGGTGGAGCTGGTGACGGGACGTACCCATCAGATCCGCGCCCACTTGGCGCACATCGGTCATCCCCTTGTGGGAGACGGCAAGTACGGCATCAACCGCGACGATAAGCGCCGCGGCTACAAGTACCAAGCTCTGTATGCCTTCCGTCTGATCTTTGCTTTTAAGACCGACGGCGGCGCGCTCGAATATCTTCGCGATAAACGCGTGGAGCTTCCCCAAGACGCCATTTGGTTTTTGAACGATTTCTACAACTGAAAAAACCGCAGACCCACGGGTCTGCGGTTTCTTTTATTTCTCGGGATCAAGATATTTCCAACACTGGGTAATATAGTTGATGCCCGACCAAACGGTAAATACGATGGCTACAAGGGTGGTGACGTAGGTGAGCGCGTAGAAGCCGCCGAAGAAGAAATCGGGAACGAGCTTGCCGATCACGGTGTGAACGACGGGCTCAACCAGCGCCAGAATGATGCAGACGATCTGGGAGACCGTCTTGACCTTGCCAAGCATATTGGCGGCAACCACCACGTTTGCCTTGGTAGAGGCGATGAGACGAATGGATGCCACGGCCAGCTCGCGGAAGATGGTGACGATCAGCATTGTCATGAAGATCCAGAACATCAGCCCGTCTGCCTCGACAAAGGCACGGCAAACAAGACCAAACACGGCGGCGATGACCATAAACTTGTCGGCAAGGGGGTCAAGGAATTTGCCGAAATCGGTGATGAGGTTGTCGCGACGCGCGATCTTGCCGTCAAAATAGTCGGTAATGGACGCGCCCGCAAATACGATCAGGGCAATTAGGTTGTTGACGATAGAGTAGGGAAGCAGCATGACCACGAGGATCACGGGTACCAGCAGAAGGCGAAGCACCGTCAGCTTATTGGGAAGGTTCATTTTCATATTCCGTTACCTCTCTTTCAGTTCTCGGCGGTCATTGCCACGCCGAAGAGATCGTAGTCCACTACCTCACGGATCTTGACCTTGACAAAGGAGCCGGGGGCGATGCGGACGTCGCTTCTGAAGTAGATCTTGCCGTCGATATCGGGGGCATCCATAACCGAGCGACCGAAGTGCACCTCGCTTACGGGGTCGAAGTCCTCGCAGAGCACCGTGAGGGTCTTGCCAACCATCTTCTGATTGTTGGCCTCGTTGATCTCAAATTGCTCGCGCATCAGAATATCACAGCGATCCTGCTTGATCTGCTCGTCGATCTGATCGGGGAAATCGTAGGCGGGGGTGTCCTCCTCACGGGAGTAGGTGAAGACGCCGGCGCGGTCAAACTTGGTCTCCTTGACGAACTCGCACAGCTCCTCAAAATCCTCCTCGGTCTCACCGGGGAAGCCTACGATAAAGGTGGTGCGGATGATGATGTCGGGGATCTCGCGGCGAAGCTTTGCGATCACGTCCTCGATCATAGCGCGGTCACCGTGACGGTTCATCGCGGTGAGCATATGGTCGGAGATGTGCTGAACGGGAAGGTCGATGTACTTGAGCACGCGGGGGTTGTCGCGGATCTCGGCGATCAGCTCGTCGGTTACCTTGTCGGGGTAGCAGTACAAGAGACGGATCCACGGAATGGAGGTCTCCTCGGTGATGCGGCGGAGAAGCGCCGCAAGCTTATAGTCGCCGTACAGATCCTTGCCGTAACGGGTGATGTCCTGAGCGATCACGTTCAGCTCCTTCACACCAAGCGCCTCCAGCTGCTTGGCCTCGGCAACCAGATCCTCCATAGGACGGCTGCGGAACTTGCCGCGGATACCGGGGATGGCGCAGTAGGCGCACTTGTTGTCGCAGCCCTCTGCGATCTTGATGTACGCGGTGTACTCGGGTGTCGTCAGAATTCTGTCACCGCCAAGACGTACCTCGTCGTTCTTTTCATAGGAGGAATACTTGCGCTTCGAGCCCTTCTTGCGCTTGGTGGTTACCGACTCGACCGCCTCCACAATGTTGTGAATGCTTCCGATACCGAGAATGGCGTCTACCTCGGGGAGCTCCTCGAAAATGCTGTCGCGATAGCGCTCGGCAAGGCATCCCGTAACCACGATGGCCTTGAGGGTGTGGTGCTTCTTGAGCCACGCGATGTCCAGAATGTTGTCAATAGACTCCTTCTTCGCGCTTTCAATAAAGGCACAGGTGTTGATGATCACCACGTCCGCCTCGGTCTCCTCGGGGGTAATTTCATAACCCGCCTCGGCCAGCTCGTGGAGCATAACCTCGGTGTCCAGCTGATTTTTGGAGCAGCCGAGGGAAACAAATCCAATCTTCATTTGATACATCCTTTCTGAATGTAAGATATCTCATCTAATAATGATACCACATCGGGGCACCGATGTCAACCGATTTTTCTTTGAAAAAATATGAAAAAATCTTGCGAACCCTATTGACAATCACTTGACCGTGTGATATAATCAAGGTGTAATCGCAAGGAAAGGAGAAGCCCTCTATGAATTTGATCATAGACGACAGAATGATACCGGGAACGATCCTTAGGCGAAGCGACATGGGCAACGTCACGGGTCTTGAGTTTCTCAACAAGATATTTTTTATCTCCGACGGCATTATGATGTCAGAGATCCGAGGGATCTCGGGTATCGATACCTCGACCCTTCAGAACTGGGTCAAGCGACATTGGGTAGAGAGTGCCAAGCTGAAAAAATACGATATTGATCAGGTGGCGCATATTCTCATTATTAATATGCTCCGCGCCTGTATGCAGTTGGATCACATCGCCTTCCTGATCCGTTACATCAACGGAAGGGTGGAGTCGAACGAGGACGATATTATCCGTGATTCGGTGCTTTATGATTATATTTGCCGCATTATCGACCGTATGACCGAAAAGGATTTCGTTCCGGAGCATAAGGTGAGAAAGTATATCGAGGAGATCACCGCCGATTACGAGGAAAAGGTCAGCGGTGCCAAAAGGCGGCTTGTAAGTGCCCTTGAGATCATCATCGTGGCGTATCACGCGTCGCTGATGAAGCAGCGCTCCGACGCGATGCTCGGCGCGCTTATGAAATAAGTGTAAGAGAGAATAAGAGGAGGACATAATATGATTGCTTGGTGGAATACCTTGGATATGGTACAGCAGATCTTTGCTATGATCGCCATTCCTTCCACGCTGATCATGGTTATCCAGACGGTGCTTCTGGCTCTTGGCTGGATCGGCGACGGCGACGTGGATATGGATGACGTGCCGGACGGAGAGGGAATGTCCGATGACGGTCTTACCCTGTTCTCGGTGCGCGGTATCGTAGCTATGCTTGCCGTAACCGGATGGACGGCTATCGCCTTTATTGAAAGCGGCTTGAATCAGATCCTTTCGGTGATGATCGCTATCGTTCTTGGTCTTCTGACCCTCGTGGGTATGGCGTATTTTATGCGCCTTGTATACCGCCTTCAGGCGTCGGGCAACCTTGACGTAGGAAATGCCGTTGGTAAGGTGGCAAAGGTTTATATCCCCATTGCGGGCGATGCCAAGAAGCAGGGAAAGGTTACCATGACTCTGCAGGAAAAATATTGTGAGTTTGATGCCATCACCACCCATCCCGAGATGCTTCCTACCGGCTCCTACGTGCGCGTTGTCGCCGTAGACGGAACGGGTACTCTTGTGGTCGAGCCTCTTGGGGAAGAGAAGAAGGAGGTAGGCAATGAGGAAGCATGACGCGATCGTCTTTTCCGTCTTTGATTTCGCATATCTTTTAGCTTCTTGCTTGTTGGCATCCTTGCTTGGCTTTGTAGTTGTCTGGGGTGTGAATCTTGTGTACGATTTCGGCTTTGTTGCCGATACGGCGATCCGCATGGTGACAGTTGGTCTTGGCGCGGTGGGGCTGTGCTCCGTCCTTGCCTACTATGACGGCTACCGATACGCGAACTTTACCCCGGTTGGATACGCGGTGCCGGCACTGATCGCCGCCGCCGTGCATTTTGCCCTTGGACTTGTGCTTCGCTTCCCGCCCGTTCTTTTCGGTGCCACAAAGCATCTTTCGGGTCTTATAGCCTTCGGTCAGTTTTACAATGCGGAGCGAATGGCAAAGATCCCCTTTGGAACCCTTGCCCTTGTGGGCGCTATTATGATGTTGGTATATGTCGCGGCTTTCGTTCTTTCGGCAAAGCTCGGTTGCGCAAAGCGCTTGCGTGACAGAGAAGAGACGGTAAACGGACAGACGGCATCCAAATAAATTACAACGGAGGTACTGTAATGCAAAACGTAACTTTTCTTTCTGCCGGATTTTCCCCCTCGTGGGTTGCGGTCATCTGTGTGCTCGCCGTGGTGGTCTTTACCGGTATTATCCTGGTCGTTTCCCGTTATAAGAAATGTCCTTCGGATAAGATCATGGTCATCTACGGTAACGTAGGAACCAACAAGGACGGCACGTCCCGTTCCGCTAAGTGTATTCACGGTGGCGCGGCCTTTATCGTGCCCGTGGTTCAGGCATATGAATATCTTGACCTGACCCCTCTTTCCATCAGCGTTGACCTTAAGAGCGCACTGTCTCGTCAGAACATCCGTGTAGACGTTCCTTCCAGCTTTACGGTAGGTATCTCCACCGAGGCAGGCGTTATGCAGAACGCCGCGGAGCGCCTTCTCGGTCTGAAGATGACGGAGATCCAGGAGCTTGCCAAGGATATTATCTTCGGTCAGCTTCGTCTTGTAATCGCGACCATGGACATCGAGGAGATCAACACCGACCGTGATAAGTTCCTTGACGCGGTTTCGGGTAACGTGGAAACCGAGCTGAAGAAGATCGGTCTTCGTTTGATTAACGTAAACGTAACCGATATTAACGATGAAAGCGGATACATTGCTGCCCTCGGTAAGGAAGCCGCTGCAAAGGCGATCAACGACGCTAAGGTATCGGTTGCCGAAGCGGACAGAAACGGTGCTATCGGTGCCGCAAATGCGGAAAAAGAGCAGAGAATTGACGTGTCCCGTTCCAACTCCGAGGCTATCAAGGGTGAGAACGAGGCAAAGGTAGCCATTGCCGAGTCCGAGGCGATCCGCCGTGAGCGCGAGGCAGAGGCTCTCAAGCGCGCAACCGCCGCTGAGAACATTCAGAGCGCAAAGGCACAAGAGGAATCCTATGCCGCGCAGAAGGCCGCAGAGGAGGCCCGTGCAAGCCTTGAGCGAGCAAAGCTGGAGGCTGACGTTCTGGTTAAGGCCGAGATCCGCAAGAAGGAGATCGAGCTTCAGGCAGAGGCTGAGGCTGAAGAGATCCGTCGCCGCGCAAAGGGTGAAGCAGATGCGATCATTATGAAGATGCAGGCAGAGGCGCAGGGTATGCGTGAAATGCTTGTGAAGCAGGCAGAGGGTCTTGCTGAGGTGGTAAAGGCTTCCGGCGGCGACGCCAACGATGCGGTCCGTCTGATGGTTGCCGATAAGCTTGAGGAGCTGACCAAGATCCAGGTTGAGGCTATTTCGAACCTCAAGATCGATAAGATCACCGTATGGGATAACGGCAAGGGCGAGAACGGAAAGACCTCTACCGCCAATTTCCTGTCGGGTATGATGCAGTCGGTTCCTCCCATGCAGGAGGTCTTTGACCTTGCGGGCATGAAGCTTCCCGAGTATCTCGGTAAGAAGAACGAGAACACCGACGCAGAATAATCATTCATAGGACAACGATTTCGGTCGGGAAGCCTCGGCTTCCCGACCTTTTGATAAGGAGCCGACATGAAAAAATTACTCGGCACGGCACGTGCCCTTTTGGAGTCCTTTGCCATCGTGGCCATCACCTTTTTTCTCGGTATGCTTTTTTGTTCTGCCGTGCTTTTGCTGGCACAGGCGTGGGTGATCCCCACCTTGGGGCGGCTTTCCTACGAATGGTTCTTGTATTTTGAAAAGCTGGAGACGATGCCTCCCGTGATGGAGGATATCCTCATTGCCGTCTCTTCCTTGGGGGGCATCTTTCCTGCCGCCGCTTTGGCGACACGCTTTATGAAGGGCAGACGAAAGACCTTTTTGAAGGAGACCGAGGGAATGGTCTCTCCCCGAGAAGGACTTCGATTTTACATCAGAAAATGGGGCTTGTACGATGGCATCGCCATCGTTGTGTCTTCCTTTTTGGCAATCGGCTGGTATATTGGCAACGGCAGATGGTTTTATTCCGTCGGCTTTGTGTTTGCCGCATGGGCGGGCCCGTTTTTTGGATGGCTTCTCGGTCTGATGTGGCTTGCCATAGCCATGGTGCCTGCCGTCTTCTTTGCCCAAAAGAGCTGGCGTGCCACCTATTTTTGCGAGCACGTAAGGTAAGGAGGCAGAAATGGACGTTTTGATCAGCTTGGCATTTCTTGCCTTTTTCGGATATTGGTTCCTGAGGCTTGCTCGGGCGATCTCCCGTCGCACGAGCCTTGTGCGACGCCTCAAAACCATCTGTAAGCGCCGCGGATACCGTATGCACCGCACAAGAAGCGCCATCGCTTCCTTTTTCGCGGCAGGGGCGCTTCCCGACGTGGTGATCAGCACCAACGACACGGACTATTGCATTCGTTTTGTCACCAGCATCAATCGCGCGAAATTTTATTATTTTGCAAGCGAAGAATATGCCGCAAGCTATCAGAAGGGCGCAATCGCGATGCCCTTTGCCAAGAGCGCAGACGTGGTGACGATGCAGAGAAGGTTCCACTATTTTCCAAAGAAGACCCTGCCTGAATTTTTAGAGGGCAAAGAGGGCGTTCAGTGGATCCTGCTCTTCAACCCCGCCCCCGCCGAGATCGAGACCATCAACGCGGCGGCTACCAAGCACTATATCGTGGGTAACGGCGATCCCATCGGCGAGGCGATCGCGTACGACGGGCGCACCTTCTGTGAGACGATCGACGCGTGAGATCTTCTACTCTTGGTTTACCGAAGTAAACGGATGGGTGATTGACACCGCCCTCGGAATATGGTATAATAAGGCAATGAAATGAATGGGGGATAGTATGAAGAACTATAAATCCAATATCAATTATTTTATGAAGTGGGAAGGACTCAAAACTCTGGGTCTTGGTATGATGATCGTGGGCTTCGCCTGCCTTTGGCTGGGCTGGGGATGGACGTATCTCATTGGCGCGGCTCTGATGATCGCAGGCATTTCGGTGTTCCTTGTCGGCAACATCGGTCGTTCCACCGAAGCCGAGATCATGGAGGAGGTCAAGCGCCGTTCCTCGGGCATTGAATTTCCCGAGGTGGAAAAGGAGCGCGTCTTCTATACGAGAATACCCGCAAAGCCCGAGACTCTGGACTTTTCCGGCTTCTCTCTTACCGAAGGCGTGCTTCTCAAGAAAATGAAAAACGGAAGCATCTGCTCGTCCGAGTACCGTGTGGCGAGAGTCTTTCTTTTGACCGACGCGTTTTACGCCAAGACCAGAACCTTTTCGCTGGTTTCCGACGCGACGGAAGAGGAGACGCTGGAGATCCCCTTCGCATCCGTAGAGGATGTGGTGGTGCTCCGCGATACCAAGACCTTGCCCTGCGGAAAGCAGACCTTCACCGTCAAGCCTTGCCACCTTGTGGTGCTGTTTGACGGCGGAAAGAAGCTGTATCTGCCCGCCACTGACGACGTATACGTCGACGAGCTTGCCCAAAGACTCAAAAAGCTTACCGCCAAAAGCCAATAAAAGATGAAAAAAGAAGCGTAGCCGTGTGGCTACGCTTCTTTGCTTATTCTTCAAATAACGGGGTGGAAAGATATCGGTCGCCCGTGTCGGGAAGAATGACCACGATATTCTTATCCTTGTTTTCGGGACGCTTCGCAAGCTCGGTTGCGGCGTGAAGGGCGGCACCCGACGTGATACCGACGAGGATCCCCTCAAGACGGGCAAGCCTTCGCGCGGCGGCGTACGCCTCTTCCTCGGTGACGGGAAAGACCTCGTCGATGATGGTGCAATCAAGAAGGGCGGGGATGAAATTGGCACCGATGCCTTGAAGTCCGTGAGCACCCGATCTGCCCTCCGAGAGAAGGGGAGAGCTTGCCGGCTCAACGGCTACGATTCTGACGCCCTGGCAAGCCTCCTTCAGCACCTGACCGATGCCGCTGATGGTGCCACCCGTGCCAACGCCCGCCACGAGGATATCCACCTTGCCGTCGGTATCCGCAAGGATCTCGGGGGCGGTGCTCTTCTTGTGGGCGTTTGCGTTTTCTGCGTTATCAAACTGCGAGGGAATAAAACTGTCCGGGATCTCCGCGGCAAGCGCTTCTGCGCGGTCGATGGCGCCCTTCATACCAAGCGCTCCCTCGGTCAGCACGATCTCGGCGCCGTAGGCCGCAAGCAGCTTTCGGCGTTCTATGCTCATCGTATCGGGCATCGTAAGAATGACGCGGTATCCGCGGCGCGCGGCGATGGCGGCAAGACCGATACCCGTATTTCCGCTTGTAGGCTCGATAATGACCGCGCCCCGGCGGAGCTTCCCGTCACGCTCGGCGGCCTCGATCATACCGAGAGCGGCGCGATCCTTGATGCTTCCTGCGGGATTGAGGTATTCCAGCTTGCAAAGAATATGGGCGTCCGTGCCCGATACCTCTTCATAGCGAAGGGGCTCCAATAAGGGCGTGTGCCCCACAAGCTCGGTAATGCTTTTGTAGATCATAGGTTTGACCTCCCGCGTGGATTTGTAGCAATTATAGCACTTCGCGGGGTAAATGTCAAGTTTTTCCGTCCATCCTTCGGGGCATCCATTCCCGAATTCCCGTGCGTATCGCGATGATGAGAGCGGGGGACAGCAGCATACCGGGAATACCAAAAAGGCGGAAGCCGATATACATACCCACCAGGGTCAGAAGCGGATGCAACCCAATACTTTCGCCCACGAAATGAGGCTCGGCGATCTGCCGCACCACGGTGATGACCGCCCACAGGATCAAAAGCCCGAAGCCCATACGGAAATCTCTGTCGAACAGCTTGACGATCGACCAAGGGATCAGCGCCGTTCCCACGCCGAGGACGGGGAAGATATCGATGACCGAGATGGCGAGGGCGAGAAGAAAGGCGTATTCTACCCGAAGAATGGAGAAGCCCGCGAAGAGCTCGCAGAAGGTGATGAACATCAAAAACAGATATACCCGAAGATATTTGACGGCAAAGAGGCGGACGCGGCGCTTGAGCGTAGGAAGCCGTTCGGCAAGATTTTTGGGAAGAAGGGCGACCAGCGAGCGGTGTACCGCCTCCAGATCGAGGGCAAAATAAAAGGAGGAAATGACGGTTACCACCACAAAGAGCATAATGGAGGGGGTGGCGCGCAGAAGTCCCGTGGCAAAGGAGGTGACGGCGGAGGCAAAGGTGGAGCCTGCCTCGCGGAGGAGGGAATTGATCATATTGTCAAGACTTTCCCGAAGCTTTCCGTCACCTTCGAGAAAGGGAAGACGGTCGCCCACGCTTTCGATATCGTCCATCAGCCGTGATAGCTGATCGCCCGAGGCAAAGCGCTCGGCAAGGCGCCCAAGCTCGGCGGTGAGACGGTGAATACCGAGGGTGAAAAGCAGAACGAGGAGCGCGAAGAATATCAGAAGAAGCAGTATCACGGCAAGCTTGCGGGGCAGTCGTGTGCGAGCGGCGATGGCGTTTGCGGCAGGGCTTGCCAAAAGGGCAATGACCCACGCAATGAGAAAGGGGGCGAGGATCGCCACCACGTATTTTCCCACCAAAAAGAAAAAGACCACGGCCATTGCCGCACAGAACACGATCGATGCCGTTTTTTGCCAATCCACCTTCATTCCTGACCCTCCCGACTTTTTGACATTAGTATGCCCAAATTCGGTGAAAAATGCAGGTTTTATCTTGCAATTTTCGGAGGCTTCGTGTATAATGTAAGGGAATTCATTTTCGGGAGGAACAGCTATGAAGGCAGTAGTAACCGTAATCGGTAAGGATAGCGTCGGCATCATCGCCGCCGTCAGCAGCGAGTGCGCAAAATTCGGCGGCAATATCGTGGATATCAGCCAGAGCGTTATGCGCGAATATTTCGCTATGATCATGTTGGTGGAGATCGAGGCACTGACCGTGCCCTTCGCCGAGTTTGCAGAGAGTATGAAGAAGCTTGGTGAAGAGCGGGGTCTTGAGATCCACGCTATGCACGAGGACATTTTCAACTCGATGCACCGTATATAAGGTAAGGGGAAGATCATATGCTCAATACCAGAGATATACTTGAAACCGTAAATATGATACGGGAGGAGAACCTGGACGTTCGTACGATCACCATGGGAATCTCCCTTTACGATTGTGTCAGCGACGATCTGGGTCGTCTTGAGACCAAGATCTACGATAAGATCACCAAGAAGGCGGAGCGCCTTGTCAGCGTTGCCGAGGAGCTTGAGGCAAGCTACGGCGTGCCGATCATCAACAAGCGCGTATCCGTGACCCCTCTGTCCCTTGTGGGCGGTGCTATTGACAGCGACGGCTACGTGCGTTTGGCACACACCCTTCAGCGTGCGGCAGACACCCTTGGCATTAATTTCATCGGCGGCTTCGGCGCCCTTGTGCAGAAGGGTATGACGGTTGGCGCCGCTAACCTCATCGAGGCCATTCCCGAGGCGCTTTCCACCACCTCCTGCGTGTGCTCCTCGGTCAACGTAGCGACCACCAAGGCGGGCATCAATATGGACGCCGTCAAGCGCATGGGCGAGATCGTGACCAAGACCGCGCATCTGACTGCGGATCGCGACTCCATCGGTTGCGCAAAGCTTGTTATTTTCGCAAACATTCCCGAGGACAACCCCTTTAGGGCAGGTGCCGTTCACGGCATCGGTGAGCCTGATACCGTTATTAACGTAGGTGTTTCCGGCCCCGGCGTTGTGGCAAATGCCGTAAAGCGCGCGGGCGACTGTGATTTCGGCACTCTCGCCGACACCATCAAGAAGATCGCCTTCAAGATCACCCGTGTGGGTCAGCTCATCGCTTACGAGGCGTCCAACCGTTTGAATACGCCCTACGGCATCGTCGACCTTTCTCTGGCGCCTACCCCCGCACAGGGCGATAGCGTGGCGCGCATTCTTGAGAATATGGGTCTTGCCCGTTGCGGTACCCACGGTACTACGGCGGCGCTGGCGATGCTCAACGACGCGGTCAAGAAGGGCGGCGTTATGGCAAGCTCTCACGTAGGCGGACTTTCCGGCGCCTTCATCCCCGTTTCCGAGGACGCGGGCATGATCGAGGCGGTGGAGTGCGGCTCTCTGTCCATTGAAAAGCTGGAGGCAATGACCGCCGTTTGCTCGGTGGGTCTGGATATGATCGCCGTACCGGGCGACACCTCCGCGTCTACCATCAGCGCCATCATCGCCGACGAGATCGCCATCGGCCTGATCAATAACAAGACCACCGCCGTTCGTCTCATTCCCGTTGTGGGTAAGGGTGTTGGCGAGTCGGTTGAATTTGGCGGACTTCTCGGCTACGCGCCTATTATGAAGCTGAACGAGAACAGCTCCGAGGCCTTTATCGCCCGCGGCGGACGTATCCCCGCGCCCATCCATAGCCTTCGCAACTAAGGAGATCGTATGAAATCATATATTGAGATCCTCGCGCCCGAAAAGGGGCGTGACCTGTCTTCCTTTTTCGTCTATCTGCCCGCGTCGACAAGCGGCACCTACTATACCCGCTATCGCTTTATGTTCGAGGAGAATCCCGTAAAGCCGGAGCTGACCTATGAAAACGGATGCAACGATGCCGCCAACCGTCGCTTCTATCGCATTCGCACGGCGGACGTGGTCAAGCGGAACGGAGACACCTTCGAAACCGTCTTCCGCGTGCTTTCGGGCGGCGAGATCGGCTTTGCCATCAAGGAAGAGGGCGCAGGCGACTTTGTGGGCGGCTTCCACGGCGACGAGATCCTCTCCCGTGCGGCGCTTACCGTCGACGGCCGCGAGCTGTCCTTGGACAAGCCCTATTGCGGCGAGTTTGACACCTTTTCCTTCTTTGAGGAGTCCTATATCTGCCGTTGTAACACGCCGGGTGAGAATATTATGCTTCACACCCAGACCTATACCGCGGACGGTGACCGTCTGCTTCTGGATCAGAGCATCGAGTGGATCGCCGACGGACGAAAGCTGCATTCCGGCTTTGCGCCTATGATGACGGCACAGCGTCTCAATCCCGACAAGAACGATGAGGTTCTCAGCGATACCGTGACCTTTTACGATAAGGACGGCAATCAACTGTCCTCCTTTGACACCATCGCCTTCGGCTTCGGTCAGGACGGCGGCTATCATCAGGCGGGCAAGGCAACGAGCGCCTGTGCCACGGGCAAGGGCGGCGCTCTTGTGATGGCGTGCGGCTATACCGTGCGCGACGGCTCCATTCCCGATGAGCAGATCAGCGCCAAGCTTTGGATCCGCCAGACGGATAACAAGGTGTACTATGAGATCACGGGTGGTATCACTCCTAAGAAGGGAACCGCGTGGCGAAGCGATATTTTCTATCGCATCAATTACGAGCAATAATCAAAAAGACGAACCCTTACGGTTCGTCTTTTTTTCTGTCGAATATGTGGTTAAGCCGCTCGGTCATAACGATCATGACAAGGGCGAAGATCGCCATATAAAAGGGATAGAGCCCAAGCCCCAGGTGATTGCCGAGGAAGCCGAAGAGGGGCGGCATAATGGCAATGCCCGTGTAGGCGCTGGCCATCTGAATACCAACGACGGCCTGCGAGTTTTCTCTGCCGAAGTGATCGGGCGTGGAATGGATGATGCAGGGGTAGATGGGCGCGCATCCAAGACCGACGATGAGAAGACCCGAAAGGGCGGGCCAGTCGGAGGGGAGGGGGATCATAATGAAAACAAGACCTGCGGAAAGAATGATAAGACCCGCGCGGACAAGCGTCTTGTCGTCAAATTTCGCGGTGAGGAAGCCGTTGAGAAATCTGCCGAAGGTGATGCCGATGTAAAACAGAGAAGCAAAAGCGGCGGCGGTCTCGGGATCGACACCTCTGAATTCCACGAAATAGCTGGATGCCCAAAGACCTGCGGTGGCCTCCAGAGCACAATAGGCGAAAAAGGCGATGAGCACGTGGGGGACGCCGCGGATCTTCAGCGAGCCGATAAGCCCGAGAGGCTCGGCGGTCGATTCCTCCTCCGCGTCACCCTTCGAGGCAACCTTGCGCCAAAGGGGAAGGCTGAGAAACAGGCAAGCGGTGAGAGCCAGCTGAATGACGGAAACGCTTCGGTAGCCCATTTGCCAGCCGTGTTGGGACGCCAGACAATAGGTCATGATGTAGGGGCTGCCCGACGCGCCCAGACCCCAGAAGCAATGAAGCCAGCTCATATGCCGCGCGGCAAAATGGAGCGCCACATAGTTGTTGAGCGCCGCGTCGATGGCACCCGCGCCAAGTCCGTAGGGGATAGCAAAAAGGCAGAGCAGGACAACGGAATTGGACACGGAAAATCCAAAGAGCGCAAGGGCGGTAAGGGCACAGCTTGCGGCATTGACGATGCCCGTGCCGAGCTTTCGCATCAGGCGGTCGGACAAGAGGCTGGATACGATGGTGCCCGCCGTGATGATCAGGCTGATAATGCCCGCGGTCGAGAGGCTTGTGCCGAACTCCACCTGCATCACAGGCCACGCCGAGCCAAGCAGCGAGTCGGGCAAGCCGAGGCTGATAAAGGAAATATAAATAATTGCAAGCAACAATGAAGCCATAACGATCTCCTCTTGAAAAAATACGATATCATTATAAAACAGAAGTCCCCAAAAAGCAAGAGGGAAATATGAA
>JAZLBM010000167.1:0-4804 GCA_045613705.1 Eubacteriales bacterium
CGGGGCTTATCGTTCACCAGCTTTTGGGCAAGAGGCATCAGCTGTGCGCTATTGTGGTGACAGGTGGGATTCAGACGAAGCCAGTTGTCAAGAGGAAATTCCAAGGAATTGGACGGCGCAACGGTTCTTGCATACAGAATGCCTGCGGTTTCAAGAATACCAACGACGGCATCGGAGGTGGTTCCAAAGGGATATGCCATGCCGCGGCAAACGGTGCCGAACAGGTCTTCGATCCTTTGCTTGTCGGCGACGATTTCCCAGGCTGCGTTGGGTACGGAAAGCTGCTCCAAAAACGGATGGGTCACGCCGTGAACCGCAACCTCGTGGCGGCCGCTGCTGTAAGCGGCAAGGGCTTTGGCTTCGGTCATTCTGCGATGCACCTGTCCTTCGGGGAAAATCTTTCCCTCGGGGGCGAAAAGCCCGGTGTTGATATTGAAGGTTCCGTGCAATCCGTATGTGTCAAGGATCTCAATGAGACGAACGTCCTGCTCTACGGCATCGTCGTAGCTGAAGGTGACGGCTTTGGCAAGTCCGTCGGGGTATCGCATATGAATAGTAGGCATAATCAATCCTCCTTCGGTATTTGATTTCATTGTAGCACGGTGTGCTTAAAATGTCAATTTGAAAGGCATAATTTCCCGGGAAATTTTTGAAAAATACAAGGGACGCAAACTTGACATTTTTGTATTTATATAGTATAATAATTTGATTAACTATATATTTAGAGGTTGGAATGAGTAAAACCAATTTGTTGCCCCCCGAGGCGATAGCCGAGCAAGCCGCTTTTCGCGATCGCGTACGGGCGTGGAATGAAGAATATAAAGAAAAAACGGGCGTTGCCAAAAAGGTGTTTGTGATGACCTTCGGTTGTCAGCAGAACGAGGCTGACAGTGAGAAGATCGCAGGTATGGCGATGTCTATGGGCTACGAGGTGACCCACGAGGCAAAGGATGCGGATCTGATCATGGTCAACACCTGCGCCATCCGTGAGCATGCCGAGCTGAAGGCACTGTCCACCATCGGTCAGTATAAGCATCTTAAGGCGAAAAAACCCGATATGCTCATCGGTGTGTGCGGTTGTATGGTGACGCAGGATCACCGAAAGGACGACATCAAATTCCGTTACCCTTACGTGGATTTCGTGCTCGGCACATCATCCATCCACCGTCTTCCTCAGCTGATTGCGGAAAAGGTGGAAAAGGGAAAGCGCATCTATTGCCCCGAGGAGACCGAATATCTTGTGGCGGAGGGCTTGCCCATCCATCGCGAGAGCACCTACCGCGCGTGGGTTTCTATTATGTATGGCTGCAATAACTTCTGCTCATACTGTATCGTGCCTTACGTGCGCGGCCGCGAGAGAAGCCGCCGCAAGGAGGAGATCCTTGAGGAGGTCAAGAGCCTTGTCGCGGACGGTTACCGTGACATCACCCTTCTTGGTCAGAACGTGAACTCCTACGGAAAGGACAATGACGACGGATGCGATTTTGCCGATCTTTTGGCTCTCCTTTCGTCCATTGAGGGCGATTACACCATCCACTTTATGACGAGCCACCCCAAGGACGCCACGAGAAAGCTGATCGACGTGATGGCGACTCACCCCCATATCGCACCCCATTTCCATCTGCCTATGCAGTCGGGAAGCGATACCATTCTGAAGCGAATGAATCGCCACTACGATACCGCGCGTTACCTTGAGATACTTGACTATATGCGGGAGAAAATGCCCCACGTGGCCGTAACGTCGGATATCATCGTAGGCTTCCCCGGTGAGACCGAGGAGGACTTTGAGGCGACCCTTGATATGCTTCGCCGCGTGAAGTTCGATATGCTTTACTCCTTCATCTATTCGCCGCGAAAGGGAACCCCCGCCGCCGAGATGGAGGATCAGATCCCCGCCGAGGTCAAGAGCGCGCGGTTTGAACGACTTCTCGCCGTGCAAAACGAGATTGCCCTTGAAAAGAATCTTCCCTTCGTTGGCAAGACGGTGCGCGTGCTTTGCGACGGCATCAGCAAGACCAACGACGCGGTCTACAGCGGACGAACCGATCAGTCCAAGATCGTGTTCTTTGACGGCTGCGAGGAGGATACGGGACGCTTCTTGAACGTCCGCATCACACGCGCGGAATCCTTCGCGCTTTACGGAGAAAAAATCAACTGAAAAGAAAGGAAATATAACCATGGAAATTTTTGAGATCGCCGCATTGCTCGGCAAGACCCTGAAGGAAAACGAAAAGCTTGTAAGACTTGAGAACGCCAAGAAGGCATATAAGGAGACCCCCGAGCTCAACCGCATGATGATCGAGTACGAGGTTCAGCAGAAGGCTCTTGAGAACGAGATCGTAAAGCCCGAGAAGGACACCCATCTGATGGATATTATTCAGAAGCGCATTGACGAGCTTTATAAGGCCATTATGGAGCATCCCGTATTCGTAGAGCTCGGCGAGGCACAGAACGACGTGAACGATCTGATGAACGCCGTAAACTCCACCATCACCTTCAACATTACCGGTGAGCTTCCCTCGGATTGCACCCACAACTGCTCTACCTGCGGCGGAGGATGCCACTAAAATTCGCAAGATCTGAAAGGAGATAGACCTATGACTCCAATGATGGAGCAATATTTCCAGATCAAAAATCAATATAAGGATTATCTGCTTTTCTATCGTCTGGGTGACTTTTACGAGATGTTCTTTGACGATGCGATCCTGGTGTCCCGCGAGCTTGAGCTGACGCTGACGGGCCGCGATTGCGGAGAAGAGGAGCGCGCGCCTATGTGCGGCGTGCCCTTCCACAGCGCCGAGGGTTATATCGGCAAGCTGATCGAAAAGGGATACCGCGTGGCCATCTGCGAGCAGGTGGAGGATCCCGCTCTTGCCAAGGGACTTGTGAAGCGTGACGTGATTCGTGTGATCACCCCCGGTACCTTGATCGAGAGCAGCCTTCTGACTGAGAGCAAGAACAACTACGTTTGCGCCGTGTACATCGGCGAGAGCCAGAGCGGCGTTTGCTTTGCCGACGTTTCTACGGCAGAGGTTCATGCCACCTGCTTTGATAACGCTAACCTTGAGGCGCGCCTCAAGAACGAGCTTGGCACCTATGCCCCCAGCGAGTTGATCCTGAACGTGGCAAGCGCCAAGGTGACCTGGCTTGCCGACTACATAAAGGAACGCCTCGGTTGCATTTTCCTTGAAAACCAGCCCCACCGCTTTGAGCTACAGGCGGCAGAGGCGCGCGTGGAGAAGCAATTCGAGACGGATGCCTATCAAGCCGTTTCAGGCTCTTCCGCTATCATTGCGGCGGCAGGCGCACTTCTCGGATACATCGAGGAAATGCAAAAATGCGACATTTCCTACATCAAAAAGCTGAACGTCTACAATGACGGTCAGTATATGGAGCTTGACATCAACACAAGACGCAATCTTGAGTTGACCGAGGCGATGAGAACCAAGGACAAGAAGGGATCGCTTCTGTGGGTTCTTGACAAGACCCACACGGCACCCGGTGCGCGACTTCTGCGCAAATGGGTGGAGCATCCGCTTTTGAGCGTCCGTGATATCGTTCGCAGACAGGAGGCAGTTGCCGAGCTGTTTGGCGATTTTATGCTCCGCGAGGAGATCGGCGAGCTTCTTGACCACGTGCTCGACCTTGAGCGTCTGATCACCAAGGTGGTCTACGGCTCTGCCAACGCCAAGGATCTTCGCGCTATTGCGGGCACGGTTTCCATCCTGCCCGAGCTGAAGAATCTGCTTTCCTCCTGCAAGAGCGAGGAGCTTACACGCGTTTGCCGTGAGCTGGATCTGCTTGAGGATATCTGTGGGCTGATCGAAGCCGCCATTGTGGAAGATCCGCCCTTCCTCATTCGTGAGGGCGGTATGATCCGTGAGGGCTACAACCCCGACGTGGATCGTCTGCGCGAGATCATGACAAACGGCCGTGACTGGATCGAAACAGTCGCCGCAGAGGAAAAGGAAAGGACGGGCATCAAGACCCTCAAGATCGGCTATAATAAGGTGTTCGGCTACTACATTGAGGTCAGCCGCTCCTTTGCGGATATGGTTCCCGAGCATTATATCAGAAAGCAGACCCTTTCGGGCGCAGAGAGATATATCACCCAGGAGCTGAAGGACATGGAATCCACCATCCTCGGCGCCAAGGACAAGGTCTGCTCCCTTGAGTATGATCTCTTCCAGCAGGTTCGCGGCATCGTGGCAGAGAACAGCGAGCGCATTCAGAAGACAGCGTCGCTTATTTCGCTGGTTGACGTTTACCTCAGCCTGGCTACCGTAGCATCCAAGAATAAATATACTTGTCCCGAGGTGGATCCCGGCTCCGTGATCACCATTAAGGACGGCAGACACCCCGTCGTGGAGCAGTTTGTTAAGGATTCGTATTTCGTCCCCAACGACGTGCTTCTTGATACTGACCGCAATCGGTTGATGCTGATCACCGGTCCCAATATGGCGGGTAAATCCACGTATATGAGACAGGTTGCGCTCATCACCATTATGGCACAGATCGGCTCCTTCGTTCCTGCGGAGGATGCGCGCATCGGCGTTGTGGACAAGGTGTTCACCCGTGTGGGTGCCTCCGACGATCTGGCATCGGGTCAGTCCACCTTTATGCTGGAGATGAACGAGGTGGCGTACATTCTCAAGAACGCGACCAAGCGCAGTCTGATTATCTATGATGAGGTAGGACGCGGCACCTCCACCTTCGACGGTATGAGTATCGCCCGTGCCATCGTGGAATACACCCAGGGCAAAAAGATCGGTGCCAAGACCCTGTTCGCAACCCACTATCACGA
>JAZLBM010000168.1:0-3756 GCA_045613705.1 Eubacteriales bacterium
CGTTCCAGCGGATGGATGGTATAACTGCCGCAGCTGCCGCAAACGGTGAGCTGACGGCGGCTGAAGCCACCGATCTCCGAGGCCACCGACTGCACGATGGACGCGCCGTTCTTGTATTCCAGGATCGCCGTTGTATTGTCGGGTGCGTCCACGCCCTCAAGTCCCGAAGACTTGATAAAGGTGTGCACCGACTCGGGCGTGCCGAGCAGGCGGTAGACAAAATCCACCATATGACAGCCGAGATAGAACATCATTCCGCCGTCAAATTGGGAGAGCCACTCCCGTTTTTCGGGGGTGTGACCCACGTTCATCACCGCCGTTACCTGATAGATCTCGCCCAGCTTGCCCTCTTCGATAAGGCGAAGGCAGTCGAGATAAGCAGGATTGTAGCGGTACATATAGGCCATTTGCACCGCAAGCCCCTTCCCCTTGGCAATGCGGAGAGTTTCCTCAAACACGTCAAGGTCACGCCCCGCCGGCTTGTCGATATGCACGTGAACGCCACGCTTCACCCATCTGAGTGCCGCGTGGGGAAGCTCGTGCTCAAAGCCCTCCACCAGTACCGCGTCAACGCCTGCGGCATAGAGCTCCTCCTCGGTCATACGGAGAATACCACGGTAAGTAGGCTGATCCTTAATATGCTCCCATCTGGCGTCATCCTCGGGGACGATGCCCACGAGCTCAAAGATATGGGGAAATTTCTTGACACAGGCAAGCTTGCCCGAGCTATGGTCGTGCAGGGTCCCTACGTGTCCCACCCGTACTTTTCGCATAGCCGCTCCCTTACGTGTTGCGCCAGTCAAACTGGACGACCACGGGGAAGCTTCTGTCCTTCACAAGGCGCAAATAGACCTCGGGACACTCCTCGGGGGCGTGCGTCTCGCCGATCATATCGGCAAGGGACATTCTGCCGCTTCCGATCAGATTCAGAATCGCTTTGATATCGTCGCGATGGGTGAACCAACCGGGATGGGACTCCACCTCGGGGCGCGCAATGGTATGTGCGCCGATGACGGTAATGCCGGGGGCGTGTATCTTGCGGTAGTAATCTACTGTAAAATCGGAATCGCGGGTACATCCGAGAAGCGCCACGCGACCGAATTTTGCCATACAGTCAAGGGCACCGTTGAAGCCCGCGCCCACGCCCGTTACCTCGATGGCTACGGCAACGCCGCCGCCCGTCAGTGACTTAACGCGCTCGGCAAAGCCTTCCTCGGTGGGGTCAAGGGCATAGTCTGCACCAAATTTAAGAGCCAGCTCACGGCGATCGGGATTGGGATCGGCGGCGATCACAGGCACCGCGCCTGCCGCGCGAAGGAGCTTGACTGCCGACATACCAAGAATGCCAAGTCCCATCACAAGAGCACTTTCGCCGATCTCAAGGCGGGTCTTGCGGATGGCCGCCAAGGGGAAGGATGCGATAAAGCTGATAGCACCTTCCTCAAAGCTGACGTCGGGATCCTCGATCTTGACCACTCTGTCCCGTATGGTCAGATTGTAGCTCTGATGGCGTCCCCAAAAGACAACGACACGGTCACCGGGAACGAGATCCTTCACGTTTTTGCCCACCGCTTCCACGATACCCGCGCTGTTGTAGCCGGAATAGCGGGGGAAGGATACGTCGGGGGCGGAGGTCGCGCTGACGTTGGCATCGCCCGTGATGTTAGCACGCTCGGTTCCCGACGAGATGGTGCTGAAGGCAGTGCGCACAAGCACCTGATTATCGCCCACGTCGGGCAGCTCTTTTTCCAAAAGCTCCGCTTTATTGACGTCGGTGAAGACGATCTGTTTGACGTTCATATCTTCATCCTCCTTGGGGAGTAATTGTACCCTTTCAGTATAAAGCAACGGGCGAAGGATGTCAATAGAAGAACTTAAAAAAACCGCCGCAATGCGGCGGTTTTCTTTGTATATCGTCGTCAAAGCCCAATAGCCCGAAGACAGTCCGCAAGGCGGCGGAGCACCTCCTCGCGCCCGAAGGCACGGTCATCATACCACGGCTCATAGGCGTGAGAGAACAGAATATTCTGCACTTCCCCATCCTTTTTCAGCTTTTCAACGGTCGCTATGTAGGCCTCGCGATTCTTGGTGGAGCATCGGAAGCGATCCACGCCCTCGCCCTGCAGGCCGTCACCCGAAAGAAGGGTGCCCGTGCGCCCGTCGAAAATGCCGATGGAGTCCTCGGTATGTCCCGGCAACGGATAGGTACGGATGCCGTCCGCAAGCTCTCGCTCATCGGTGATGATCTCAAGATCGGGACGAAGCGCAAGCAGCCGTCGGGAGCCGCCCGCGTGGTCGTTATGCTTGTGGGTCAGTATCAAGGCGCGCACCTCGGAGAGGGTGTAGCCGACCTCAAGAAGAGCAGGCAAAATGACGTCGTTCACGTCGGCATCGGTGGTGGCGGCATCCACCAAAAAGATGCCTCGGTCGGTCGTCAGAAGAAACACCGAGGTATATACGGTTTCAAAGGGGATCTTCAAACGGTAGATCCCTTCACATTCTTGTTGAAAGCGAGACTGCATCATATCCTCCTTGGGTCAGCCTGAGTGGACTCAAACCCATTATAACACCTTTCGCCGTCGATTGCAAGAGAAAAAGAGGGGCTTTCGCCCCTCTGCCTCCTGTGAGGCAAGATCAAACTGTGCCCGAAACGCGAAGAACGGCCACACCGGGCGTCACCGTAACCACGCCCGTTGTCGGATCGGTGGTATAGGTGGCGGCAGGTACCGTGATGCGTCCGGGAACAGTAGCAAACTCGCCCGTGGTGGTGTTATAGGTGTAGTCAGCAGGCTCCGTGAGACCTACGCCGTCAAGCGTAACCGCGAGACTGTCGAGAACGGGCGAGAAGGTGTCGGTCACCGTCAGATTGTCGGTAGCGATCGCTGCGGTGTTGCCAAGATTTTCGATGACGAAGGTATAGGTCAAGAGGCCGTTCTCCACCACCGTAGTGGGACACATAGACTTGCTGATGGTAAGCCGAGGTGCCTCGTTTGCCGTAATGGTGTGCGATGCCGTAAGGGGCGTAGAAAGACCGCCGCCCGTCACCGTCGCCGTGTTGGTGATGGTCGAGCCCACGCCAAGAGGCGCATAGCTGTTGGGAAGCGCGCGATACAGAAGAAGCGCCGTTCCGCCCGAAGGAACCGTCAGACCGCTGATAACGAGGGGAGGGCCTGCCGTAACCGCAGGTGCCGGCTGAAGCACGCCGTCCACGTAAAGCACCACCGAGCCGGTCACGTAATCAAGGGGCGTCAGCGTGCCCGCACCAAAGGGAAAGGTGCCAAGGTCATCGGTAACGGTAACACCGGTAAAGGCGGTGGCGCCGGAGTTTACGATGCTCACTACGTAAACAACGTCATTTCCTGCGCTATATTCGTTGCCAAGAGATGTCTTGGTAACCGAAAGCACCTCCAGAAGCTCGCCCGTTACGATATTGGAATTGGTAACGTTGTTGCCATAGGACAACGTCGCCTGATTGTAAAAGACTGCCATATAGTACCTCTTTTTTGAGATTTGGAGGTCTCCCTCCTCTTTTATTGTATGAAGCGATCCCACCTACGGTCACTGAGACACAGAAAAAGCACCGCATTTCTGCGGTGCTTTGTATTTGGTATGTCAATTAAACAACGCCCTGAGCCTTCATAGCCTCGGCAACCTTGATAAAGCCTGCGATGTTCGCGCCGGCAACAAGGTCTGCGCCAAGTCCGTACTGCTCGGCAGCCTTTACGGAGTTGTTGAAGATGTTGGCCATAATGCCCT
>JAZLBM010000169.1:0-28934 GCA_045613705.1 Eubacteriales bacterium
AAATTGTTTGCTTACGAAAAATTAGATTTTTATACTGTAATAGTTTCTTTGTTCGTTTCAGCTATTACTAAAATATTTGAATATTGGGCACATATATGGAAAAAGCCAAAGCAACAATTAACTTTTAAGGAACAACGTAAAGCTATAAAAGATTTGAATATTCTTTCAAAGAAAATTAAAAACCAAAAATGGTATTATCCGCTTTGGGAAGATCTTATTCAAATATCAATTTTCTCAAACGATCAAAAGGGAGAATATTGGTTCAAGAAATCTCAAGTATCTTTGATAACAGAATTGGTGAAAAAAAGTTCAAAAAAAGCCACCGTGAATTTTCATTTCGATGATAATGAGTTATGCTCCTTTGTAGTTATTGATATTACAAACAATGAAGAAGTGTTCAAGGGACTAATACAAAAAGATAACTAAAAGAATTGTCAAAATTGTTTACGGATTTACATCAAATTTTACAGCCGCCCCTCGGGGCGGCTTTTTTGTGTGAAATACTTGACGGAAAAGGGGTTTTTTGGTAGTATAGAAATAGCTTGATGAAGATGATTTGAGGTGTATGCTATGATCTGGGATCGTGAACGATACGTTGCGCATTGCAATTTTGAAGATACGGGCAGGGAAATGTTCTGCGAACTGTTCGGTCCTCTTTTGCAGCTTGAGACGGAATGGCGGCGGCAGGGCGCGTCAGAGAAGGAGATCGCCATGACGGCGTTTGACTGGGACTACGTGCTGAAAACCACGCTTCCCGCAAAAACGGGCGCCTTTACGGGTCAAAAGACTGTGATCCTTGAGGATACCCCCGAATATATCCTTGCCATTGACCATATGGGACGGAAAACGCGCCTCAACAAGAGTGCCGCGTCTATTTCTCATCCCTTGGACTATCCCGTCAAGACCATGGACGATTGGCTTGCGGTGAAGCACTGGTACACCTTTGACGAAAAGCGGATCAATTACGAGGCGCTTGCCCAGAAAAAAGAGCTTCGCGACAAGGGGTATCTTACCCTTATGAGCACGCCCGGCGGATTTGACGAGCCTCGTCAGCTTCTCGGCGAGGAGGGGCTTTGCATGGCCTACTTCGACGAGTCGGAAATGATTCACGATATGCTTGACACCATGGCGGAAACCACCATTCGGGTGATGGAGCGGGTGTGTGACAAGATCCCCCTTGACGTGCTTACCATCCACGAGGATATGGCGGGCAAGTCGGGCCCCCTTGTAGGCCCCGCGCAGATGAACGAGTTTATTTCGCCCTACTACAAAAAGGTGTGGGAGGCGGCGAAAGCCTTCGGCGCGCGTCAGTTTTCTCAGGATAGCGACGGCAACATTCTGCCCGTTCTGGATTGCTTCGTGGAGGCGGGCGTGAACGTCTTTCATCCCTTTGAGCCGGCGGCAGGCATGGATATGGTGAAGGTGCGGGAAAAGTACGGCAGGACCTTCTGCATCAAGGGCGGAATCGACAAATTTGCCCTCTTGCGCGGCAAGGATGCCATCCGCGACGAGCTTGTCTACAAGACCTGCGAGACCATGCGCCACGGCGGCACCGTCTTTGGTCTTGACCACCGCATTCCCAACGGTGTGACCATTGAAAATTACCGTTATTACGTGAACCTCGCTCGCGAGATGTTAGACCTCCCCCCCATCCGGAACGAGGGCTGGGAGCGCATGGCGTTTTAGGTTCAAATTTTGATTTATCGGTGTGTCTTTTAAAGGCTTCTCCAAGATGGAGAAGCTGTCACCGAAGGTGACTGATGAGGGTGCGAAGTCTTATAGAATGCGGAATAGGCGCACACTCATCCGTCGCGTTCCGCGACACCTTCCCTATCTTAGGGAAGGCTTTAAAAGTTCAACCCCACCGACAAACACTAATTTACAGAAAAAGCACCTACACAAATTTTCGTGTAAGTGCTTTTCTTTTTATTTCTCCCGCATACGCTTGATTTCTTCGGCGTCGGGGGTGACGTAGGCCGTCCAGTTGGTGTGGTAGATCACAAGACCCGGCTTTGCGGCGGGGGGCTTTTTCACGTTCTTGGCGAAGGTGTAATCCACCGCGATGTTCTGTCCGCCATAGGCGCGGGAATAGTAGGCGGCGATCTCGGCGGCCTGTGTAAAGTCGCGCGCATCGGGCTCTTCGCCGTTACAAACCATCACCACGTGGGATCCGGGCACGTTCTTGGCATGGAACCAATAGTCGGTCTTGGCGGCAAGCTTGTAGGTGATATATTCGTTCTGAATATTGTTCTTTCCGCACAGCACCGTGTAGCCGCCGCCGGTCTTGAAGCGCGCCACGGTGGGAGCCGACTGCTTGTGGGCGGTGTAGCCCTTCATACGGGAGGCGTAGCCCGCGCGGTAAAGCTCGTCGCGGATCTCCACAAGGTCGGTGGGCGACTCGGCGTGCTCAAGGGAGGCCATAACCGAGTTGATATAGGTGGGCTCCTCGCGCGCAATGGCAAGCTGTTTGGTCAGCTCGATCTTGGCGTTTTTGGACTTGTTATATTTCTTGTAGAGCCGCTGGGCATTGGCGGCGGGGGAGAGGCGCTCGTCAAGGGTGACGGTGACCTCGGGGAAGGTGCCGTCCTCACGCATTTCGGCGTAGTCGGGGAGCGTGACCTGCTTCATGCCGCGCTTCAGCTGATAGAGGTTGGCGGTAATGAGGTCGCCCTCCTTCTTGAATTGCTCGCCGTTGGCGCACTCCGCAAGCTCGCTTTCCTGAAGCTCCATCTTCTTTGTCAGACGGGCGTGGGCATTGGTGAGAAGCTTCTGCACGTCGGAGGCGCGTTGCTTCACGCGCACCTCGCGGTCGCGGCTTCCGAAGAAGGTATCAAGAAGCACGCCCGCGCTTTCAAAGGACTTGTGAGTAAATCCGTTTCCGTATTGGGTGAGGGCACAGAAGGCGTACTCCACGGGGCGCTCGCCCTCGGTGACGAGGGTAGGGGTATATTGATTGTTGCGGACACAGTCGATGACCTCGGAGAATGCGCTCCACAGAGTCTCCAAGGACGCTTCGCCACAGGTCGTGTCCGAAGACCCCGTGGCGCGGAAGGCGATCTCGCGGGCAACAGACGCGGAGATGCCGAGATAAGTGCCGAGAAGCCACTTGTCGCATCCGCGCTCGGCAGGGGCATCGGCAAGTCGCGCCGCAAAAGCCTCGCGCGTTTCGGTCAGGGGATCGTTCTTATCCTGCTTGGGGGGCAGCTCGTACTTCATACCGGGGAGCACTTGGCGAAGACTGCTGGTGGTGAAATCCACGGTTTTCAGGGTGTTGATGACCCGCATATCGCCGTCGGCAAAGATGAGATTGCTGTACTTTCCCATTACCTCGGCGATGATATATTTCTTGCATTCGTAGCCCATTTCGTCCCGGGTGTCAAAGCCGAGAATGGCCACGCGCTCAAAGCCCGCCTGCTCGACAGCCGAAAGCTTGGCGCCCGAAAGATGCTTGCGCAGAAGCATACAAAGCATAGGCGGATTCTGGGGATTTTCCTTTTGCTCCACGGAAAATCCGATACGGGGATTGTTTGCGCCCGCGTTAATGAGGATGCGCCGTCCGCCGCTTCGCGAACGGATCTGAATGACGATCTCGTCACGCTCGGGCTGGTAAACCTTCTCCACGCGCGCGCCGAGAGATTCCTCTCTGAGCTCGTGAAGGGAGCACGCCAGCATACCTGCGTCAAATGCCATAAGAACCTCCAAACATAGCCTCGTCTACCTCAAGAAGAGAAGGGAAGACGAAATCGGGTCGGTCGCACTCGTCGGCGGCATTCACGTCCGCCTTGGTGGTCTCGCCCGAGAGCACCAGCACAGAGGTGACGCCGTGCTTTTTGCCGAGAGCGATGTCGGTGTAAAGTCTGTCGCCGAAGATGCACATATCCTCTCGCGCCACACCCGTAGCCTCCTCGATCATCTGCACCGTCTCGGCGTAGGGCTTGCCGAAATAGGTGGGTACCTTGCCCGTGGAGGCCGTCACAAAGGCGGCAATAGCGCCGCTGTCGGGGATAAAGCCGTCCTCGGTGGGGCAGTTGAAATCGGGATGGGTGGAGAGATACTCCGCGCCGTTTCGCACCATACGGCAGGCGTTGTCCAGCTTTTCGTAGGTGAGGGAGGTGTCAAAGCTTGTCACTACGACGTCGCAGGTCTTGCCCGTGCCGTCCGCAAGGGGAATGCCGCGGCTTCTGAAGTTTTCCACAAGCTCGTCGGTGCCCACAAGGTACACGGACTTACCCGCGCGGTGGCGAAGCAGAAACTCGGCGGTTACGTCACCCGAGGTCATGATCTCCTCGCGTGTGGGGGAAAAGCCGAGACGGGTCAGCTTCTCCATATAGAACTCGTCCGTGTGGGAGGCGTTGTTGGTGAAAAACAGAACGCGGCGGCCGCTTTTTCTGAGGTTCTCAATAAAGCGAACGGCAAAATCGAACACGCGCCCACCTAAATAGATGGTTCCGTCCATATCGAAAATATATAATTTTTTGTCGGCGAGAGTGCCGAGAGGCTTGCTATTGGTGATCATAACGGATCCTTTCCAAAAATAAATATATTTCATTATAACACCTTCTTGATTTTTTTGCAAGATGGTGGTATAATGTAAAGAGAAAAATTTTTGTGAGGATAAAAACGGTATGAAAACGGTTATCGGAATCGACGTGGGAGGTACCACGACAAAGATCGTCGGCTTTCAGAAAAAGGATGGCAAGCTCGCCTTGATCGAGCCCCAGTTCGTTCGCGCCAACGACCCTGTGACCTCGGCGTACGGCGCCTTTGGAAAATTCACGCTTCAGAACGGTCTGGCTCTTTCTGACGTAGATTGCGTCATGATGACGGGCGCGGGCTCCTCCTTTATTGACAAGCCCATCTATTCGGTAGACTGCCGCGCGGTCACCGAGTTTTCCTGCATCGGTCGCGGCGGTCTCTATCTGTCGGGACTGGATGAGGCAGTGGTTGTCAGTATGGGAACGGGTACGGCTATCGTCCACGCGAAGCGGGAAGAGAAGGACGTGAAAACCGAATATCTCGGCGGTACCGGTGTGGGCGGAGGAACGCTCGTGGGATTGACCCGCAAGATCCTCGGCGTAGACACCATCGACCACATTGAGCAGCTGTGCGAGGGCGGTGACCTTGGAAACGTGGATCTTCGCATCAAGGATATCTCCAACAAGAACAACTACAACGGTGTAAACGAGGAACTGACCGCCGCCAACTTCGGCAAGCTGAGCGACATTGCCAGCAAGCACGATATTGCCCTCGGCATCACCAATATGGTGGCCGAGACCATCGGTATGATGGCTATCTTCGCGGCGCGTAACTTTGGCTTGCGCAACATCGTACTGACGGGCAACCTCAGCTCGGTAGCCCCCATCCGCGACCGTCTGCTGGCCCTTAATGACAGCTTTGACGTGAACTTTATCATCCCCGAAAACGCCCAGTTCGCCACGGTTATCGGCGCGGCGCTCCATAACGTGGAAAGTCTCTGAAATTGACGAAAACCTATTGACACAAAAGGCTTTCGTGTGATATACTAAACGTTGGTTTATTTGAATTTGAAAGGTAAGGAATATCATTATGAAATGGACATCCCTCAACGAACTGAGAGAAAAATATCTTTCCTTCTTTGAAAGCAAGGGTCACCTTCGTCTGCCCTCCTTCCCCCTGGTACCTCAGGGCGACAAGTCTCTGCTTCTCATCAACTCGGGTATGGCACCCATGAAGAAGTTCTTCACGGGTGAGGTTGAGCCTCCCCGCACCCGCGTTACCACTTGCCAGAAGTGTATCCGTACCCCCGACCTTGACCGCGTAGGTCTGACCGCTCGTCACGGTACCTTCTTCGAGATGCTTGGTAACTTCTCCTTCGGCGATTACTTCAAGAACGAGGCCATTCCGTGGGCTTGGGAGTTCCTGACGGTAACCCTTGAGATCCCCGAGAATCTTCTTTGGCCCTCCGTTTACGAGGAGGACGACGAGGCGTACGCTATTTGGCGTGACGTCATCGGCGTGCCCGAGGAGCACATCGTAAAGCTGGGCAAGGCAGATAACTTCTGGGAGCACGGCACCGGCCCCTGCGGCCCCTGCTCCGAGATCTACTTTGACCGCGGCGAGAAGTACGGCTGCGGCTCTCCCGACTGTAAGCCCGGTTGCGAGTGCGACCGCTATATGGAGATCTGGAACAACGTATTCTCCCAGTTCAACAATATGGGCGACGGCACCTACACCGAGCTTGCCCAGAAGAACATCGATACCGGTATGGGTCTTGAGCGTCTTGCGTGCGTTATGCAGGGCGTTGACAATATGTTCGAGGTCGACACCATCCGCAAGGTCATTGACACCGTTTGCGCGATCGCTGACAAGAAGTACGGCAACGACGCGAAGAACGACGTTTCTATCCGCGTGATCACCGACCACGTCCGCAGCGCAATGTTTATGATCTCCGACGGCGTTATCCCCTCCAACGAGGGTCGCGGATACGTGCTTCGCCGTATCATCCGTCGCGCTTGCCGTCACGGTAAGCTGCTTGGTATTGATCATCCCTTCCTTCTTGACGTGGTTGCGGTAGCTATCGGCGAAAGCTGCTCCGCATACCCCGAGCTTACCGAGAAGGCAGAGTATATCAAGAAGGTTCTTTCTATGGAGGAGGAGCGCTTTGACGCCACCATCGATGCAGGACTTTCTATCCTCTCCAACCTCATTCGCGGCGCTATTGCCGAGAATGCGGACACCATCTCGGGTGAGGAGGTATTCAAGCTTTACGATACCTTTGGATTCCCCATTGATCTGACCCGCGAGATCGCGGCCGAGAGCAATCTCAATATCGATGAGGAGACCTTCAACGTTCTTATGAAGCAGCAGAAGACCCGTGCCCGCGAGGCGCGCGCCAACATCAGTGGCTGGAGCGAGTCCTCCAAGAGCCTTCTTGCTGACCTTCCCGCAACCGTATTCACCGGTTATGCTGACTACCGCACCGAGGCGAAGATCGTAGCCATCCTTGCCGAGGATGCTTCGGTCGATTCCGTTTCCGAGGGCGATTGCACCATCGTTCTTGACCGCACCCCCTTCTACGGAGAGGGCGGCGGACAGGTCGGTGACGAGGGTACCATGTACGCCGAGGGCAAGCTCCTCAACGTATACGATACCAAGAAGACCGACGGCGTATATCTCCACCTTTGTACCGTTGCAAACGGCACCTTCTCGGTTGGTGATACCGTTATGGCCGACATTTCCGATTCCCGCCGCCGTGCCATCGCGCGCAATCACTCGGCAGCCCACCTTCTTCAGGCGGCGCTCCGCAAGGTTCTCGGTGACCACGTAGAGCAGGCAGGATCTTACGTAAACGAGAGCGTTTGCCGCTTTGACTTCACCCACTTTGCCGGAATGACCGACAAGGAGATCGAGGCAGTTGAGGCACTTGTAAACGCGAACATCCTTGTAGCAAATCCCATCACTACCGTTGAAACCGACATCGAGACCGCAAAGAAGAACGGCGCAATGGCCCTCTTCGGCGAGAAGTACGGCAAGACGGTCAGAATGGTCAAGATGAGCGACTTCTCCACCGAGCTTTGCGGCGGTACCCACTGCGCAAACACGGGTGAGATCGGTCTGTTTAAGATCGTTTCCGAGTCCTCCGTTGCCGCAGGCGTACGCCGTATTGAGGCGGTTACCGGAATGGGCGTGCTGGCACTTCTTGCCGACAAGGACGCGCTGATCCGCGAGACCGCGCAGAAGCTGAAGGCGCAGAACGCAAGCGATCTTCCTATGCGTGCCGCACAGCTCCAGGACGAGCTGAAGAGCGCAAAGCACGAGGTTGAGGCACTTTCCGCAAAGCTTGCCGCATCCAAGCTTGACGATATTCTCGGCGGCGCTGTAAGCGTTGGCTCCGTGAAGCTGGCAACCGCAAGCTTCGACGGTATGCAGATCGACGTGGCAAGAAGCCTTGCCGATGAGATCAAGGGCAACTACGCCGATATGGTGGCACTTATCGCCGTTCATACCGACGGAAAGCTGAACTTTATCGCAGTTGCCGGTAAGGACGCAGTTGCCGCAGGCGCACACGCGGGTAAGCTCGTTGGTGCCGTTGCCGCCATCACCGGCGGTAAGGGCGGTGGACGTCCCGATAACGCTATGGCGGGCGGCCGCGATGCCGACAAGATCGCGGAGGCTCTCGCAAGTGCCGAGGCAACTCTCGCATCTATGCTGAAGTAAAATTGACATAAGCGGCCACGAAAATTCGTGGCTGCTTTTTTGTTGCTTATATCCAAAGGTGGAAGGGGATTTTTGGAGGTTCATACAAATCTTTTTTGTGGACTTGAAACTATTGCTTATTTATGATATTATTATCCTGTATCTCTATATTTAGGAGGAAATCAAAATGAGAAAGGTAAAGCTTTCTTCCGTGCTTGCGATGGTGATGTCGGCATTTATGCTGATCACGTCGCTTCCTATGGCCGCGTTTGCCGTAACGCCCACCATTGGCACGGGAGCAGGAACTCCCAACTATGACGACTATCGCGGAAACGGCATGACTGCCGACGCGAAGGGCGTCATGATCTATGATGATCTGGCAAAATACCACAAGAAGAGCCAGAGCAACGTAGCACTCAGTACCGACTACGGAACGGCAGGCCCGAACGCATCGAACACGGCCAATACCACGACCACTGCAAAGTACACCGAGTGCCCCTATCTCTATGCAGATTACGCGATCTACTTTGATGACAGCATCGAAGGCAACACCGTAAAGATCCGTTACGGTCTTTCGATGATGGATAGCGTAGAATACGTAGATGCAAACGGAAACTATGTGAAGAGCGAAAAATCTCCCATAGAGCTGTCTGCGAGCTACGCAAACGACTATACCAGAGATAACGGTATAGACTACAACGCGGGCTACGGCATGGTTTACGATGAAGAGGGTAACCTCAAGTATACCACCCGCTACTATGAAGAAAAGGCAATTATCTTCTACGTGATCAACCATACCTCTTACGAGCGTATCGGTCAGGAGGATGACGTTTCTATCCTACAGGATTACATCAACGACGGTTACATTGTCGTTACCGTGGACTTCAAGAGCCACGAAAATGCAACCTCGCCCTACATTGAGCAGGCGCTTGTCAAGCTTCAGAGTATGTTCGACGATTGCAAAACGGACGAAGCTCTCAAGGATCTTAATGTCTTTACCAGCGCCAAGTACATCTATACGCTTCCCGAGGGATGCCGTATTGAGCGTGACGTTTGGTTCTGGGACTCCTCCATCTGGGGTGCCGATGGCACGATGGATCTGTACCGCAACAAGTGGAATCAGAAGATCTCTTACGAATCGACCTATGTCGTTCCCGAAACCGGTGTCGCACCCGAGTTCCCCGACTACTATAAGGTCGGTAACCTTGAAACCGTCGAGGATCTGACGTCCAAGGTTGGACAGTACGTCGCACCTGCGCAGGTAGCATCGGGTTATCTTGACTACAGAAATGGATTGCCTATCGAGTATAAGCTTTCCATGAATATTATTTATCCCTCTCAGCCCAAGGCGGACTATGAGGTTCCCGTATACGTGCAGGAGGCAACCGGCTACACCCGTGAGATGGGTATCGGTACCGAGTATAAGCGCGGCACCTTCAACGCCTTTGCCCTCAACGGCTACGCGTGTGTACAGTACGACCACGACTACTGGCCCTTCCTTTACAGATACGGCTATCAGTTCTACAAAAGTGGATCTGACTATACTGCCAGCCTTAACCTTCCCAGAAATGCACAGGCGGCAATGCGCTGTGTAAGAGCGCTTTCCGATGTTCTCGGATATAGCGGCACGTATATCGGTGCTGCAGGTATTTCCAAGGCAACCGTTGGTCTTTCTGCTCTCTCTCTGAAGAACAACGGCGAGGTTTATCCTCACAGTGCGGCCTCCTACACCGATTTCCTTACCGGTAAGAAGGTGAACTACGAAAAGGGAAAATATGAGGGCGATATCGTTAGCGAAGATGGTAGCAGACTGACCATCGTTCAGCCCTTCTCTTACTATGACGAAGAGCACACCGAAAAGATCAGCTCCGATTCTTGCGTGACCTACATTTCCTCCGGAAACGGATATGAGAGACTGTACGGCTCGCTTGCCTCCTACGAGAAGGTTCCGCTTCTCATTTCCGGCGGTCTTCGCGACAACTACAATTGCTACAACTACTGGGATTCGTCTCTGGTTTGGTTTGATGAGCACCTTACCGAGAACTACCTTCCCATCACGCAGCTTGACCAGGGTCACGCCTATCCCGTAGGTGATGATACCGAGTTTGGATACAACCGTGGCACCGCCATGCTCGAGTATTTCGATATCTATCTTCGTCCCGACGAGGACAAAGCCCCCGAGGTGCTTTGGGCAACCCCTTTCAATGGTGCCGACGAGGTCCCCGTTTCCACCAAGTGGTCGGTAGGTCCCTACACGCCCTATGGTTGGGAGAAAGATTCCTACACCTATCCCCAGGCCATCCAGATCCGCTTCCTTGACGCGGTGGATCCCGACTCCGTAAACAGTGGTGTTACCGTGACGGTTACCGAAACGGGTGCCAAGGTAGCGGGAACCTGGGTAGCCAGCCAGAACGACGCACTCTACACCTTTGAGTGTGACAATCTGACCCCCGGTACCCGCTATACCATTGACATTACCTCCGGCGTTAAGGGCAAAAACGGCGTTGCTCTTGAGGAGACCCGCAAGATCGGCTTCAAGACCGAGGGTACGTATGCAATGGCACCCGTTGTCGACACCTACGTTTCCGCAAACGAGCCTGATAAGGCTTTCGGTGACGCGAGCAAGCTTCAGGTAAGCAATGCTTACACCACCCTGATCACCTATGAGACCGAGCATATCCTTGACGCAAGCAAAATTCAGCTTAAGGCAAACGGTTCTTCCGAGGGAACGGTCAACTTTGAGGTCTTTGCCCTTGCGAGCTATAAGGTTGACGAGGCGACTCTTACCTACAATATCCTGACCGCATCCGATGCTTGGGCAAACAAGGTTTCCCTTGGTACCTACAGCACGGCGGATGGTGGAATCTCTCTTGATCTTTCGAAGCTGAAAACCGTTGAAGAGCTTGGCAAGTACGTAACCCTTGCCTTCGTTTCCACCGACACGCTTCAGAGCGAGGCCCCCTACGTCTTTACCAACGACTTCGAGAATCCCAAGAAGGGAACGGCTCTTACGAAGGATGTTGATGGTACTACTATCACCATCGTTAAGTCCGACGGTACCGTCACGATGCACTCCGGGGATACCATCTTTGCATACTCGAATTATTGGTATGCTGCTACGGGTACTTCGAAGACAGCGTCTATTGTAACCGGAAGTACCGTTCCGATTCAGTCGGGAAGCGCGCAGGCGCTTGGTATTCGTGTCAGACAGGGTTCTCAGTTGATGAAGTTTATGAACACCCTTTCCGACGATGCGCTGACCGAGGCAGATATCGGAAAAACCTACCGCGTAACGGTAGACGTTTACACGGCACAGGACGTTACCCTTACCGTTGGTGTTACCAAGACTAAGGATGTTTCGGGTGGCTATTCGACATACGCCCTCTACGAGACCAAGACGTACACCGTAAAGAAAAATACGTGGACGCCCATTACCTATATACTGACTACCAATGCAAATGTGATAGCTAACCAATCGGTTGTCGGCTTCATGTGCAATTATCAGATTACGAATGGCGCAGCGAATCAGGATTTCTGGACTTACTTCGACAATATGGTTGTTGAAGAGTGTACGCCTATGATGGCCATCGCTTCCACCGAGGCGGACGGTAATAACGGCTTCATTCTTACCACCACCAATCCCGGCGCTCCCGTTGGCGAGCCCATTACCGTTACCTTCGACGAGGCTATGGATATCACCACCTTCAAGAAGGGAATGGTGGTTACCAACGAAAAGACCGGCGAGCGTATCAAGGGCACTTGGGTCGCCGCTGACGATACCAATACCGTATTCAAGTTTGAGACAAACGGTCTTATGGCAGGCACCACCTATACCGTAAAGACCACCGAGGAAGTAAAGACGGCGGCAGGCGCGGCTTGCGAGGCGCGCACCGTGAAGACGGTTGCCACCGAAGGAAACTACGCGCTGAAGCCCGTTGCAACCTCCTACGTATCCAAGACCAATGCATCCGAGCACTACGGTCTTAACACAAGTCTTGCCCTCACCTCCGATCACCTCGGTGTTGTGACCTTCTCGGCAAAGACCATAGCAAGCGCGTCGGTAGCAAAGCTCTACCTGAACGCAGACAGCGTGAGAAACAGTGCGATCCGCGTATACGCGCTGGATTACACCCCCGATGCATCTCTTTGCTACAATTCCATCAAGGATCAGCTGACCGCCGCAAATTACGTTGGCGTATACGACGTTCTTGATGACGGTACGGTTGGAATCGACCTTGCGGATCTTGTCGGCAAGACCTTTACGAAGAACGTTACCTTCGTCCTTGTGGCAGGATATATTTTAACAAACGATCTTGAGAATCCTCGTATCGGTGGCTCTCTGTCCGCAGAGCACGTTCTGGAGGATGGAACGGTTAAAAGTCTTCCCATCGTATATGTGGGTAGCCAGAAGGATCTGACCGACACGAACGTGAAAGACGTTACTGTCGTTACCAATTCCGCATATGGATATGATGGCGTTGGTAAGAATTCGGCGGGCTTCTGGTGGAGAGGCGGCGGACAAACCCAGTCGGGTGCTATCGTCCTTGATCCCTCCGGCGCAAACACCACACAGGTATTCCGCACCAGATTGACCTACGGTTCAAACGGTATCAAGTTGTATAATGCTTTCCGTACCGGTAAGCAGCTGGATGAAAGGGATGTGGGAAGAACCTATTCCTTCTCCTACGATCTTTTGGCACCTCAGGCGGTTGTGGTCTCCACGGCACCCGTTGCGGAAGGCGCGTATCTTTCCGCAGTATCGGGTAACAGCTATAATCCTACAAAGGTTACGACTACCGCGAATCAGTGGACGACCATCAGCGGAATGCTTGAGCTCACCTCCGCCTTTGTTAATGACAACCGAGCACTCTTTGGCATTCAGACGCCTAACCAACAGGGAAGCGACCCTCTTTCCACCTATTATCAGTACTTTGATAATTTTGTGATCGAAGAGATCGTTACCGATCCCATTAAGATCAATAAGAATTCCATCATTCTTGTGACCGAGAATACCGATGCGGTAGCTCTTACCGCGGAGGATAATGCGGTTGCCGACGAGCTGTATCCCTCTATGCTGAATCAGCCCATCGAGGTTTCCTTCAGCGTGGCAATGGACATCACCACCCTGGAGAAGGGAATGGTGGTAACCAACACCGCAACCGGCAAGCGCGTTGCGGGTACCTGGGTAGCAACCGACGCCACCAATCTCAACTTCGCTTTTGAGACCGACGGCTTCGTGGCAGGCGCAACCTACACCGTTGAAACCACCGCCAAGGCTGAGACTCTCGGCGGTACGGCTTGCAAGAATGAGGTTGTAAAGACCGTGACGATGGAAGGCGATTATGCCCTTCGTCCTCTGGTAAGCACCTACGTTTCGAATGCACAGCCCGATGCTCATTACGGACTTGAGGGTGACCTCGTGCTTGACACCAACAAGCTTGGTGTTCTCACCTTCTCGACCAAGACCCTTGCGGATGCAGAGGATGCTTTCCTCTATATGCCTTGGAACGCGGCGAGAAAGACCTTCATCTACGTCTATGCAATTCCCAACTATCTTCCCGACGAGACCCTGTGCTACAACTCTGTTAAGGCACAGCTGACCGAGGCAAACCTCGTTCTTATGGACGAGTGGGTGGCAGGAACCTATGCTCTTGATCTTTCGGCTCTTGCTGACAAGGATCTTGGTGATACCGTGACCCTTGTCATCAAGGCGGGTTATACCTTCTACAATGATTTCGAAACGCCTACTATCGGTGGTTCTATTTCGAAGGTAATTACGCTCGCCGACGGAACGACCGCAACTGTGAAGCCTGTCTACGTTGCATCGCAGACAAATCCTGAAGGCGTTTCGGAGAAAAATGTGACGGTCGTTGTAAACTCTGCATATGGTTATAACAAAATCGGAGCGAATCTCCCCGTCTTCTGGTGGAGAGGTGCCGGAAATAATCAGGCGGCAGCACTTGTAAATGATCCCTCCGGTGCGAATACCACCCAGATTTTCCGTACTCTTTTGAACTACGGTGGCAACGGTGTGAAGTTCTATCACGTCTTCCGTCCCGAGGGTGCTGAGCTTACGGCTGACGACGTTGGAAGAACCTTTAACGTTTCCTTCAACTATTGGGCGCCCCAGTCCATTACCATTTTTATGGCACCCGTAATTTATAACGGTGCTGTTAGCGGATTTAATGCTAACAACTCTACCGATGTAGCAGTAACGCAGAATCAGTGGAATGATGTGAACTTCCAGTTGACGTTGACCGCTGCCAACGTAAGTGCCGGTCAGAACCTGTTGGGTATTCATACGCCTAACAAGAAGCCCGATGGCGCGACGTCCGACACGTATTATCAGTACTTTGATAACGTGAAGCTGGAGGAGGTCGTTGCCGAGTTCACCCTCTCCAAGGATTCCTTCATTCTCGTCACCGAGAACGAGGAGGTTGTGGATGTGACCGAGGCAGATAAGTCCGTTGTCGATGCCGTATACGCGGCTGAAAGCAAGATCACCGGTGCTGAGGTTGCGCTTGGCTCCAGCATCACCGTGAACTACTACGTAAGCCTTGACGATGCACACGCAGGTGCCCGGATGAAGTTCACCGTTGACGGTGAGGAAACTCTGGTTGACGGCGTGAAGAAGGGCGACGAGTACGTATACGCCTACACCGGTATCGCTCCCTACGGACTTGGCGAGAACATCAAGGCCGAGCTGATCGTGGGCGGTGAGGTTATCGCGTCCAAGGATACCTACAGCGTAGCTGAAAACTGCCGCAACCTGCTTGCGAAGAGCGCCGACGAGCTTGGACTCTCCGCGGCTAAGTACGATGCAATGAAGACTCTCATCGCAGACCTTCTTGCTTACGGCGCGGCTTCTCAGATCTACACCGGTCACAATACCGATGCACTTGTGAATGCCGGTATCGAGGGCGCTTCCCAATTCGATGCTCTTGGCGACGAGTGGAACAAGCTTCCCACCGAAAGCACCGACGCGACGGTCGAGCTTCTTGGCGCAGGTCTGTACTTCACCAACACCAACAAGCTGTACTTCCGCTTCAAGGCAGAGGGTATTACCGAGGATAACTTCAAGGTGAAGATCGGTGAGGCAGAGTACACCCTTGCGGACTTTGAGAAGCAGGGCGAAAACTACATCCTGTTTACCGACGATATCGTGGCAACCGAGCTTGACACCGTTTACACGGTAGAGCTTGTGAAGAACGGTGAGACGGTACAGTCTCTTGAATACGGTGTATTCGCGTATATCTACGATATGCAGGATAGCACCAATGAAGCTATGGCAAACGTAGTGAAGGCACTGTATAACTACAGTGCATCCGCAGATGCCTATGCAATTGCAAGATAAGGAGGAGAAATGATGAAAAAGACATACGAAACCGCGAAAGCGGAGATCATTCGCATTGAGGCGAAGGACATCATTACCCTCAGCGGATTCTTTGGCGAAGAGGTTTCCTTCGGCAAGAAGAGAAACAGCACAACTCCCACCGTTGGTTGGGACGATCTTGCTAACTGATAGAAACAGTTTTTTATCCACCGACGGGCAACCGTCGGTGGATCTTTTATTTTTGGGAAGATTTTTGAAAAATCCATAGACAGAACGAATTTTTTCCTATATAATGTACTTATAAAAAGCGCAATTCCGTATTGCGAGTACAGGAGGACACAAAGTGAGACGATCTGCCTTTTCCATCTTTTTGTCTATGTTTCTTTCCGTGCTGATGCTGATCGGCGTTCTGCCGATCTCTGCTATGGCGGCAGGAAGCACCGCAAAGGCCACCGGCGCCACCCCCAATTACACGGAATTCCGTGGCAAGGGTATGAGCACCGACAGTAAGACCGGCGTTATGGTGTACGACGATCTGAAGGGATATTACCAAAAGAGCCAGGCGAACGTGGCTCTCAGCACCGACTACAAGACCTCTACCGTCAACACGAGCACGGGCAAGAATCTTGCGGTTGCCGCGGAATACAAGGAATGTCCCGATCTCTACGTGGACTGGGCTATCTACTACGACGAGGATATCGAGGGAAATACCGTCATCATCAAGTACGGTCTTTCTATGATGGATAGCGTGCAGTACGTAGATAAGGACGGCGTGATCACCGAGGGCAAGTCGCCTATCGAGCTTACGGCAAGCTACGGTAACGCCGAATACAACGCGGGCTATGAGGAGGTCAAGAACTCCTCCGGCAAGACCCGTTACACCACCCGATACTATGGAGAAAAGGGAATCATTTTCTACATCCTCAACCACTCCGCAAGCGAGCGTATCGGTGGAGAGGATGACGTTTCTATCCTGTTTGATTATATCGACCAGGGATACGTTGTCGTTACTCTTGACTACAAGTGCCATCCCGACGCTACCTCTCCCTATATTGAGCAGAGCTTGGTTTCGGCGCGTGCCATGTTTGATAGCTACACCTCCGACGCGTCACTGAAGGGGCTGGGCGTCAAGACCAGTGCCGACTATATCTACTTCCTTCCCGAGGGATGCAGACTTGAGCGTGACGTATGGTACTGGGATACCTCTATCTGGGGCGTCAACGGCACGATGGAAAAGTACCGCGATACCTGGGACAGCAAGATCGCGGGTACCTCCTACGACACCTTGAAGATCGGCAAGGTCTCCACCGTGGAAAACCTGATCTCCAAGGTGACTCAGAAAGACGGAACGTCTCCCATCGAGTACAAGCTTTCGATGAATATTGTGTATCCCTCCCAGCCTATTGGCGGCTATGAGGCGCCCCTCTATATCCAGGAGGGAACCAACTACACAAGAGAGCTGAATATTGAGACCAGCTACACCCGTGGCGCGTATACCGGCTTTGCCCTCAACGGCTATGCCTGCGTGCAGTACGACCATCCTTACTGGCCCTTCCTTTACAGAAGTGAGTATTCCTTCGAAGGCTCGGGCAGTAACTACGGTATGTCGCAGAGCAGTGAGAACAACGCCCGTGCGGCCGTCCGTTGTGCGCGTTACTACGCTGAAGAACTCGGATATAGCTCCGAGCTGGTCGGCGCCGCGGGAATCTCCAAGGCAACGCCCGGCATCTCGGTTCTGTGTATCAAGGATAATAAGAGGATTCCGCAGAGCGCGATTTCCGGATATGATAACTCCTCCTATGAGGGCGATATCATCGTAAACGGAAAGGTCTCCCAGGCGATCGTTCAGCCCTTTATGTACTATGACGAGAGCAATACCGAGGAGGTCAGCTCCGACTGTACCGTGGCTTATATTTCCTCCGGTAACGGTATCGAGCGCCTGTTTGGCACCGGCTCGTACGCTTCTTATGAGAAGATCCCGCTGGTTATCTCGGGCGGTACCCGTGACGAGTACAATTGCTACAACTACTGGGACGATATGGTAGCTTGGTTTACCAAGAACGCCACCGAGCCCTTCCTTCCCATCGTTCAGCTTGACCAGGGTCACACCTTCCCCGTTGGCTACGATAATCAGTTCGGATACGAAAGATTTACCGCAATGGTCAAATTCTTTGACGTATATCTGAAGCCCGACAGCCTTCGCGCCCCCGAGGTGCTTTGGGTCACGCCGCAGAACGGCGCTACGGGTGTTTCGGTTTCCGGTGAGTGGACGGTTGGCCCGTATACCCCCTATGGCTGGGACGTGAACTCTTACTATTACGGTCAGACCATTCAGATCCGCTTCCTGCACTCGGTGGATCCCGAGTCTGTGAAGAACGGCGTTTTCCTCACCACCGAGGGCGGTGTGCCCGTGGAGGGCGAATGGATCGCGGAGCAGGGAAATACTCTCTTCACCTTCCGTCACAATGGGCTTGTGGCAGGTATGAGGTACGTGATCGACATCACGGAAACCGTGAAGAGCGAAAACGGCGTTGCGCTTGAGGAGGGTATGAGGATCCGCTTCAAGACCGAAGGTACCTATGCCGTATCTCCCGTGTCCGAGGCCTGTGTTTCCGTAAGTGACCCCAACGCCGTATTGGGCACGGGCAGCGCACTTACCGTCAGCAATTCGAAAATTACGCTTCTGACCTTTGATACTGAAACGATCAAGGGTGCGGAAAGCGTGGTTCTGAAGGCGGCAGGTGACGCGGAATCCACTATGAAGCTGCTGGTATACGCAATGCCCGGTTACGTGGCGGATGCGGATACCGTCACCTACAACAAGCTGATCGCCTCCGACGCTTGGGCGAACAAGGCAAAGATCGGCGAATACAAGGCCAAGAGCGGCATTGCCCTTGCGCTGAATTCGCTTGCCAAGATCGAGGGACTTGGTTCCTGTGTGACGCTGGCGCTGGTTTCCGCGGACGAGCTGAAGAGCAAGGAGCCCTACGAATTTACGCTGGACTTTGAATTTCCCACTCTCGGCACGGCGCTGATCGATGCTGACGGTACGGTTGGAGTGAAGGCCGACGGTACAGCCGTGGATGCCGGTAACGCCAACGTGACTATCAACAAGCCCTCCTCCTCCATCTATTTGTGGAGACGTACGGGCGCGATGTCCAACGGAAAGATCGTGAAGGAAACGGCGATCGCAAATAACCAGATCTTCAAGGTACAGACCAATCCCGGAGAGGGACAGCTTATTAAGTTCTATAATACAGTCACCGAAGATTATATGACAACCGCTGACATTGGCAAGAACTTCCGCATCACCTTTGACATTTATCCCATCCGTGACCTGGATATTCAGGTAGGCTTTGCTTCCGCTTCTGCAGGAAACGGAACCAAGGAGAGCCCCACCTCAGGTGCCTTCTCCTTCTACGGCGCTACCCACTCCCAGCATATTTCCGCATACACCTGGACAACGGTGTCCTGCGTGATCACCCTCTCCGAGGATATGGTCGCGCGCCAGGCAGGTATGGCTACCATCAAGCTTCTGTATCCCACCGAGGATAAGAATTACTCGGCATATACCTATTTTGACAATCTTGTGGTAGAGGAGTGTACGCCCGCTCTTACGGTTGCGGCAGGCGACAGCTACACCCTCGTGACCGTTAACCGCGGTGCGGCGCTGGATCAGCCCATTACCGTGACTTTCCCCAAAGCAATGGATACCACGACCCTTGAGGATGGCGTTATCGTGACCAACTTGATCACGGGCGACCGCGTTGCGGGCGAGTGGAAGGCGCTTGGTACCGACGGTAAGAGCTTCAACTTTACCACGGGCGGACTTGCGGCGGGCGCTATCTATGCCGTAAGCACCACAAACAAGGCAAAAACTGCCGATGGCGCCGCTTGCGCGAAGGAGATCATCCGCACCGTTGTGGCGGAAGGCAGTTATGCCGTTCGTCCCATTACAAGCGCCAACGTTTCGGTCTCCGAGCCCAAGAAGCACTTCGACTTTGGCGGTACGTTGACTCTTGATGGCGATAAGCTTGGCGTGCTTACCTTCTCGGGCAAGCAGCTGGAGGGGGCGACCTCTACGATCCTTCGTATTTCCGCCTCCGCGGCTAAGGCATCCTCCGTTGAGGTGTACGTTCTCGCCGGTTATCAGGCGGATAACACCCTTTGCTACGATTCGGTAGCTTCGAAATTGACTACCGTAAACCGTATGGGCTCTTATGAGATCGTGAACGGCTCCGTGGCGCTGGATCTCTCCATTCTTTCCCGTCTGAACGTAGGAAGGGTCTTCACCTTGGTTCTCAAGGCGGCCGACGGATGTAACGCCACGGTTTCCGAAAACGGCGTGCTTCTCGTAAGTGATACGGCGACGGCGATCACCCTTACGGCAGAGGATAACCTCGTGACAGACGTGGCGAAGTCTTATGCCGAGATCGTGGCAGCACAAGTTACGGTTGGTAAGACCGTCACGCTTCGCGTGTACGCCAAGATGAGCCGCGACTACGGTGACGCCAAGATGAAGTTCACCGTGAACGGTAAGGAAACGGTTGTGACGGGCGTTCAGCAGGGCGGAGAATACGTATACGCCCTTGAGGGACTTTCCTACGGCGATATGACCGCGGAGATCCGGGCAGAGCTTTTGGCAGGTGACAAGACGGTTGCCGTTCTTGCCTCCTATAGCGTGGCGCAGAACTTCCGCAATCTTGCGGCAAAGTCCGCAGAGGAGCTTGGCATTGGTGCCGCGAAGGATGCGGCGCTGAAGAACGTGCTGAATCAGTTTTTGACAAACGGCATCTCCCGACAGGCGCTTCGTGAATATGCGGCTGTGAAGAACGGATAAGAGATACGAAAGAAAGAGAGAAACGATATTATGAATATGAGTGGATGTTTGGTAAAGCTTCTTGCGGGACTTCTTGTAGTCGCTATGCTTCTGACCTTCGCGGGGTGCGGAGAGCCGCAGGAAAGCGAAAGCGATCCGCAGACCGACGTAAGCGAATCGGAATCGGTTGAGAACAACGAGACCGAGGCTGAGAGCGAGACGGAGGACGACGGCGAGATCACCTTCCCCAGAGACGATTTCTAAAATATAAGCCCCGACGGCATCAGCCGTCGGGGCTTCACCTTTCTTTACGCCTTTGCATATGGTATATTGATACTATGCTGCAGGAGGGCTTATATGAAAGAGGAATCTTGTGAGAGACGGTATTTTGCCGCCTCCAACAGTGGCACGGGCTTTGTCAATTATTTTCCTCGTATTTTCGGGGATGGCGCGTGTCGCCGTCTTTTCGTGGTGAAGGGGGGACCCGGCACGGGCAAAAGCAGCTTTATGAAGCGGATCGCCGACGTGGCGAAAAAGAACGGATATGAGGTTACCTGCTATCTGTGCTCCTCCGATCCCGCATCGTGGGACGGTCTTGTGATCCACGGGCTTTCGGTGGGGTTTGTTGACGGTACGGCGCCTCACGTTTGGGAGCCAACCTCCATCGGTGCGTTTGAGCAGTTGGTGGATCTCGGTGCTTTCTGGGATGCAGACGTGCTTGCGGTAAATCGGAAAGAGATCGAAAGGCTTGCCACAGGGAAGCGATCGTGCTACGGCCGAGCCTATCGGTATCTTGAGGCGATACGCGCGGTACGGATGGCGTGGGAGACTGAGGTGATGCCTGCCATTGACGAAGAAAAGCTTTCCCGCGCCGCAGAGAGGCTCCTCCTTCGTTATGCTCCTCCTCCTGCCGCACGCTTTCGGGAAACGGTGGGTCTCTGTGATTCCTTTGGTATGACGGGACGGGTGCGGCTTGATACCTATCGAAAAATGGCTTCTACCTATTTTCCTATTGAAGATTTTGGAGATGCGGCGTACCTTCTGCTTGCCCGACTGTATGTGCTTTGCAGAGAAAAAGGGATCTCGGTGCGGGTCTCGTATCATCCCATTCTTCCGCACCGAATCGATGCGCTGGAGCTTTTGGATAACGGCGTAGCCTTTGGTATCGGCGATGGGGAAGAGGAGGATACGATCCGTATGCGCCGTTTCGTAAGGCGGGATTCCTACAGGGATCTTCGTGCCTCCTTGCGCGCGGGGAATGCCGTATGTCGGCAGTTGACGGAAATGGCGGAGGCGGCGCTGCTTGCGGTGCGGGACTATCATTTCCGCTTGGAGGAGATCTTTGGCGCCGCAATGGATTTTTCGGCAAAGGAGCGGTTTGAGAAATCATTTTCCGAAAAGCTTTTTTCTCCTCATAGATAAGATAGACGAAACGCGCGGCTTTCCCCGTAGAGCCGCGCGTTTTTTGTTGCTTTTCGTATTGACAGCCGAAGGGTACTGTGGTAGAATAGGCGTGTATTTTGAATCGGGAGCTGTGAAATGGAACTGCTTATTCCTACTCTGAACCAAATGATATATTTGGTTACCTTTATTTTGATTGGTTATCTCTTGGCGCGCTTCGGCGCGATCAAGTCCGAGGCGGCAGGTATGCTGTCCAAGCTTGAAAATCTTGTTTTCATTCCCGCCCTTATGATGGGTACCTTTATGAACGGCGTTTCGGTTGCCGAGCTGAAGACCTCCTGGCGTATGATCCTCTTCAGCGTGGTCATTGAGCTTGTGTTCCTTCCCGTGGCCCTCTTGATCGGCCGCAAGTGCTCAAAGGATGCCTCCGAGCAGAAGATCTTTGCCTACGGACTGGCCTTTTCCAATTTCGGCTATATGGGACACGCCGTGGTGCAGGCGGTTTTCCCCGAATACTTCAGCCAGTACGTGATGTTCACTATGCCGCTTTACATCATCATTTACGTGTGGGCGGTTCCCACACTTTTGATGCCGAGGGGCGGCAAGCAGACGGTAAAGCAAAAGCTGAAGGGCGTCTTTAATTCTATGGTGATCGGTATGCTTGTGGGTATGGTGATCGGTCTTAGCGGTCTTAAGCTTCCTGCCAGCATCGTATCCGTTGTAGAGACCGCGGGAAGCTGTATGTCTCCCATCGCCATGCTTCTGACGGGTATCACCATCGCCTCCATCGATCTTTCCAAGGTGCTTCGCTCGTGGAACATTTATCTTCTTACGGCGCTTCGCCTTATCGTATTTCCACTGATCGGCATTGGTGTGCTGATGTTCATTCCGATCCCCGACATATACGTGATCTCGGCGGTTGCCGCACTGGCGATGCCTCTTGGGCTCAGTAACGTGGTTATTCCCGCCGCATACGGTATGGATACCACCAAGGCGGCGGCTATGGCGCTTGTCTCTCATCTGGTTTCGGTAGTCACCATCCCCTTGATGTTTATGCTTTTGCGCATAGCGTTACAGGTATAAAAATATAGGGCTGTTCATCTGCAACAGCCCTTTTTCTATGGCAAAATATCCCCAAGCGCGTCGATCAGACGGTCAACGTCGGCATTTGTGTTGAATATGCCGAAGCTGATGCGAACCGCACCGTCGGGGGGCGTTTTCAAGGTGGCGTGCCCAAGCGCCGAGCAATGGTATCCGCCTCTTACGCAGATGCCGCGCTTTCCAAGCTCTCCCGCAATCTTCTCCGAGGGAATGCCCTCCGCGCTGAAAAGAAGCACCGCGCCGCGATGAGAGGGAGCGTGAACAGTTATGCCGCGCATCGGCGCAAGACGCTCCTTTGCGTAGTCGAAAAGGTTTCTCTCGTGGTCGGAGATCTTGTCGATGCCGATGCGCGAAACCGTCTCGATGCCGCGCAGAAGTCCTGCGATCGCAGGGGTAGGCAACGTGCCGCTTTCGTACCGCTCGGGGGAGGTGTCGGGCATTCCGCTTTCCAGAGAAAGCAGACCGTTTCCGCCCTCGATCAGCGTGTGAAGCGTGAGGTCGGGAGACAGAGCGAGAAGTCCCGCTCCCTGTATGCCGTACAGCCCTTTATGCCCGGGCGCCGCAAGGGCATCGATGTGCATATTCTTCATATCGATGGGCAGATGCCCCGCCGATTGCGCCGCATCGACGGCAAACAGAATGCCGTGTCTGTGACAGAAGGCACCGATCTCGGCAATGGGCAGGGAATAGGAGCAGACGTTGGAGGCGTGGGTGCACAGAACCAATCGGGTATTGGGTCGAAGGCGCTTGGCGATCCCCGCGCAGATCCGCGACGGCGAAGCGTTCGGCTGTCCGCACCCGGAGGGGAACACGTCGTATTCAATAAGCCCTTCCGCCGCCAATTTCCATATGGGGCGAAGCACCGAGTTGTGCTCCAGATCGCTGATCAGCACGTGATCCCCACGTCTGAGAATGCCCTTGATCAAAAGATTCAGCGCATAGGTGGTGTTGAGGGTGAAGGCTACGCTCTCGGGCGCGTCGAGCCCCAAGAAGGAGGCTATCGCGCTTCGGCATTCAAAAATGCGCTCGGCGGAGGCCATCGCAAGGGGATGAGAGCCTCGCCCCGGGTTGCCGCAATAGCGACGGATGCAACCGTTCACCTCGGCGAGCACCGAGAGGGGCTTTGGGAAGGTAGTTGCGGCGTTGTCCAGATAAACGGAGGGCGGGAGCATCAAAGAAGCTCGCCTCCGCCGTTCACAAAACCGGTGATTGTGATCTTTTCTTTGCTAAGGATCGATCGTACCGCGCGTTGCTCCTCGCAGGAGAAGGCAACGCCGTAGGCACATCCCCGTCGCGTCATAGACGAATCCAGCTTGACGATCTCGCAGGCGATCCCGTTTTCTGCCAGGGCGCGCTGCGCCTTGATGGCATAGGTGAGGGATCCCAGAGCGGCTGTACATTGCTTCATATCCGCACTTCCTTTCCGAGCAGGTTTCGGTTGTCCGTGGCTCCTCTTGTGCCGCAATTCCTTCAGTGTCAATATATGAGGAGACCTGTCGAAGGGTTCAAAAAAGCCCCGCGATGCGGGGCTTTTTTTATGTGGTTGCAAGGGCTGCAGCTGCTTCCTCCAGAAGCTTTCGCTCCGAGAAGGGACGCTTTTCGCCAAGGATCAGCTGATAATCCTCGTGTCCCTTTCCCGCAAGCAGGAATACGTCACCCTCACGGGCAATGCTTACGGCATAGCGGATCGCCTCCTCGCGATCGGGAATGCGGACGTAGGGGCATCCGCCGAATCTGAACTGAGAGGCTATATCGTCAAGAACCGAGTCGGGATCTTCAAAATCGGGGTTGTCCGACGTAAGGATGGCAAGGTCGGCAAGCTGGGCCGCCACCGATCCAAGCTCGGCACGACGTCCCTTGGTGCGACCGCCCACCGAGCCGAAGAGGCAGATGAGACGGGCGGGCTCGTACATACGAAGCGTTTCCAGCGCCGACGTAAGACTTGCGCGGTTGTGGGCGTAGTCGATCACGAAGGTGGCGTAGGGAAGGGCGCGAACCATCTCGAACCGTCCCTTGATGTAGACCTGCTTCAGCCGTCGGGCAATCTCCTCCGGAGAAAGACCGCAGGCGTGGCAGGCGGCGATGGCCGAGAGGGCGTTGTATACGCTGAATTTTCCGGGGAAGTTCAAGGATGCGGCAAAGGCTTGTCCGCCGTGTTGGTAATGAAAATTGACGCCAAGACAATCGGGCTCGCGGAAGAGAGTGGCGTCGGTGGCGCGGTAGTCCGATTCGGTATCGGTGGAGAAGCCGATGATCTTGGCATCCGCGGGGGCACCTGACATCATTTCCGCACCGTACGCGTCGTCGGTATTGTAGATCAGCGTCTTGGCGCCGAAGTCGGAGAACAGACGCTTCTTGCAGTTCTTATAGTGGTCGAAATCGGGATGCTCGGCGCCGCCGATATGATCCTCGGAAAGGTTGGTGAACAGGCAGAGATCAAAGGAAATGCCGTGCACACGATGCAGATAGAGCGCCTGAGAGGAGACCTCCATCACAAGATACTTAACGCCAACGTTGACCATCTCTCGCATAAACATCTGAAGGGTGTAGCTCTCGGGGGTAGTGTTGGGCGTTTCACCGTGGAAGGTGCCGTAGTCAATGCCGTTGGAGCCGATGTATCCGCAGGGAAGACCGGAGGCGTTGAGGATGTTGTAGATCATAAGAGACGTGGTGGTCTTTCCCTTGGTGCCCGTGATGCCGATCACGAAAAGCTCGTCCGACGGATTGCCGAAGAAACGTGCGGAAAGCTCTGCAAGTGTGATTCGCGTGTCGCGGCAGAGAAGTACTACCGCATCCTCTCCGAGGTCGGTCAGGTCGTGCTCAGCGGCGAAAATGCGACAACCGCGGTCGTATGCCATGCGGGCGTAATCGTGTCCGTCCACCGTGGCACCCTTGATGCAAATGAAAATGCATCCCGGTGCCGCCTTTCTCGAGTCGTGACAAAGGGAAGAGATCCTATGGGACAGGTCGGCGTTCTCGGGTACGGTAACGCCCGTGAGTCCTTGTAGCAGATCATACAGATTCATAGTCGTGTTCTCCTTGCTTGGGGGATGTCCACCGTATCACGTAGTCCGCCTCAAGGGCGTCGACGTTTGCTTTTGCGAAGCTGATGGCTTCTTCGGTGGCGGGGATGAGGGTGAGCCGCTTTCCTTCGTTTTTGATCGCAAGATCGGTAAGCTCCATCAAAAGGATATCCGAAAAGCGGGAGGCGGTCGGTAGAACGCGCGCAAAGGGAAGCAGATGGAATGGGAAGAGAAGACCGGGACACAGAAGAAAGGGACGGCGTCCGCATATCTTGCAAAGGCTTTGCAGGTACCGTACGGGCGTTTCGGGAAGACCGAGAACCACCGTTTCCGTGTGGTTGCGAAGAAACGTTTCGTAGCGCATAAATACCCTCCTTCCGTAAGTCTTGCTATATTATAATATTATATCATAAAACGGTGAAAATTTCAAAGAGTTTTCAATGATTTTCCTAAAAAACAGGAAAAAAGAAAGGATTTCTTGCCTTTTTGCAAGAAATGTTCACAATATGCAATAAAAAATGCGATTATTTGCAATTTCTTTGTAGATGCGGTGTTGTATAATAGAATGGAATAGAAATGTTCACCAAACAATTTGCGGGCCCCGTGTGCCGACGCCAAGGGGGATTTTCGCTGAAAGCTTGCGTCGGGGAAAGAGGTAAAACATGGCAAATAAGGTATGTGTTATTACGGGTGCAGGCGGCGTTCTTTGCTCTTCCTTCGCTGAGGAGATGGCAAAGCGCGGTTATGCCGTAGCGCTTCTCGATCTGAACGAGGAGGCAGCACAGGAGGTTGCTGACAAGATCAATGCAGCAGGTGGCGTAGCAAAGGCTTACAAGACCAACGTTCTTGATCGCGCAGTGATCGAGGAGGTTCACGAGAAGATTCTTGCGGATCTCGGCAAATGTACGATTCTGATCAACGGTGCAGGCGGAAACAATCCCCGTGCAACCACCGATCACGAGACCTTCGAGATGGGCGACGAGAGCCGCGAGGACATCAAGACCTTCTTCAATCTCGACAAGTCCGGCTTCGAGTTCGTATTCAATCTTAACATCATGGGAACCCTTCTTCCCACTCAGGTATTTGCAAAGGATATGATCGGCGCAGAGGGCTGCAGCATTCTGAACGTTTCTTCTATGAATGCATTCACTCCCCTTACCAAGATCCCCGCATACAGCGCGGCAAAGGCAGGTATCTCCAACTTCACCCAGTGGCTTGCCGTTCACTTTGCTGAGGCAGGAATCCGCGTAAATGCTATCGCTCCCGGTTTCTTCGTAACCAAGCAGAACGAAAAGCTTCTCTTCAATGAGGACGGAACTCCCACCGCAAGAACCGGTAAGATCCTTCGCGCAACTCCTATGAATCGCTTCGGCGAGGCAGACGAGCTTCTCGGCGCACTTCGCTTCCTTACCGATCCCGCAGAGTCCGGCTTCGTGACCGGCGTGGTTCTTCCCGTTGACGGCGGCTTCTCCGCTTACTCCGGTGTATAAGAGAGGGACTGTACATGGCAGATATCAGACTTTGTGCGTTTGCCGACGAGGCAGATGACTCCCTTGCGGGTCAGATTAAAGCACTGCAGGAAAATGGTATCGGATTTCTTGAGCTCCGTACCATCGAAAAGAAAAACGTAACCAAGTTCACCAACGATGAGGTGAAGGAATATAAGAAGCAGCTTGACGACGCGGGCATTAAGGTTTGGTCCATCGGTTCTCCCATCGGTAAGGTAAAGATCACCGATGACTTTAACGTAGACCTTGAGCTTTGCAAGCGCACCGTTGAGATCGCAAATATGTTCGACGCAAAGAGCATCCGTATGTTCAGCTTCTACGGTACGAACGGCGAGGCACAGTACCGTGACGAGGTCATGGAGCGCCTTTCCAAGTATGTTGAGGCGGCACGCGGTAGCGGCGTTACCCTTTGCCACGAGAACGAGAAGGGCATCTATGGTGACAACGCGGCTCGTTGTCTTGAGATCCATAAGGCGATCCCCGAGCTGAAGAGCGTGTTTGACCCCGCTAACTTCGTTCAGGTTGGTCAGGATACCCTTGAGGCGTGGGCAATGCTTGAGCCTTACGTATTCTACGGTCATATCAAGGATTCTCTTGCTGACGGAAGCATCGTTCCTCCCGGAAAGGGAATCGGTCATATTCCCGAGTACCTGCCCAAGTTTGTGGCAAAGGGATGTGACGTGCTTACCCTTGAGCCTCACCTTACCGTCTTCAGCGCTCTCAAGAGCCTTGAGGAAGAGGGCGAGGAGAGCAAGGTTGGTCTTTACAAGTTCGCATCCAAGCGCGAGGCGTTTGATTATGCGGTTAACTCTTTGAAAGATATTATAAAGGAGATATAAGTTATGATTCTCGGTGCACAGCTTTTTACTCTCAGAAACTTCTGTAAGACTCCCGAGGCGCTTGACGAGACCCTCAAGAAGGTTGCTGACATCGGCTTTACCGCCGTTCAGCTTTCCGGCGTTTGCGCATATGACGCAGAGTGGGTTGCGGAGAGATGCCGTGAGTACGGTCTTAAGATCGTTATCACTCACTTTGATTACAACAAGATCATCAATGAGACCGAGGCTACCATCGACTTCCACAAGAAGATGGATTGCCCCTACATCGGTCTTGGCTCCGCAAAGGGCGCTATGCTGGACGACAGCTATAACAACCTTGTAAACGAGATCCCCGAGGCTGTTGAGAAGATCGCAGCCGCAGGTCTTAAGTTTATGTACCACAACCACAACCAGGAATTTGCAAAGAACCCCGAGACGGGCAACCTCTTCATCGACGATCTTTGCGAAAGATTCCCCGCAGAGCAGGTTGGTATCACTCTTGATACTTTCTGGGTGCAGGCAGGCGGCGCAGATCCCGCGGCTTGGATCAGAAAGCTGAAGGGCAGAACCCCTGTTGTTCACTTCAAGGATATGTCTATCCACGTTCACCTTCCTGAGGGCGAGAAGTGGCCTAAGCGCGATCAGCGTATTGCCGCTATCGGCGAGGGTAATATGAACTACGACGCTATCATCGAGGCTTGCCTTGAGTCCGGCGTTGAGTACGGCTTCGTTGAGCTTGACGACTGCTATGGCGCA
>JAZLBM010000170.1:0-3383 GCA_045613705.1 Eubacteriales bacterium
GAAGGGTGGCGCGGGACACGGTGGTGCCCGCAAGACGGACGGGCTCCAGTACCGCGTTGGGGGTGATCACACCCGTGCGTCCCACGGCGACGGTAATATCAAGAAGCCTTGTCTGCTTTTGCTCAGGGGGGAATTTATAGGCCACCGCCCACTTGGGGGTCTTGGTGCCTTCGCCGACCGTGCGGCGGTCGGTAAGAGAATCCAGCTTGATCACCACGCCGTCGATGTCGTAGGCAAGTCCGTCGCGGAGCGAGCCGATGGTCTCGATGTGGTCAAGGATCTCACGGGGCTCGGAGACCGAGACGCGGTTTTTGAGGGTGGTGAAGCCGAGCTCGCGAAGGCGATCGAGGATCTCGGTGTGAGAATCGGGATTTTCACGGTCTGTGTAGAGGCTTCCCTCCTGCAGATTGAACACGAAAATATCGAGGCTTCGCTCGGCGGTGATGCGGGAATCCAGCTGGCGCAGAGAGCCTGCGGCGGCGTTACGGGGATTGGCAAAGAGCGACTCACCGCAAATCTCGCGTGCGGCGTTCAGACGCTCAAAGGCGGCACGGGGCATATAGACCTCGCCGCGCACCGTGAGAGAAAGGGGCTCCGTAAGGGAGAGGGGCACCGACTTGACGGTCTTGATGTTCATGGTCACGTCCTCGCCCACGGTGCCGTCACCACGGGTCGCGCCGCGGACAAGAATGCCGTTCTCATAGGTGAGCGCCACCGACAGACCGTCGATCTTGGGCTCTACGGAGAAGCGGGCAGACGCTACCTGCGAAGCAACACCCGACGCGAAATCGGATACCTCGTCAAAGGAAAAGACGTCGGCCAGGGAGTCCATACGGACGCTGTGAGTCACCTTCTCAAACTTTTCAAGAGGCGCACCGCCCACGCGCTGGGTGGGGGAGGTGGGATCAAAGTCCTCGGGGTGCTTTTCCTCAAGGGCGACAAGCTCCGCATAAAGGCGGTCGTATTCATAATCGGAGATTTCGGGGGCATCGTAAACGTAATAGAGACGCGCGTGCTTTGTCAGCAGCTCGCGCAGCTCCTTTATCCGTTTGATTTCGGCACTCATCGATACAAGACCTCGTTTCACATAATTATAATTATTATACCAAATTTCCGCAAAAATGTCAAGATTCATCCTGCTTTCTCACCCAAATTATTTTTGCAAATTGTGTACAATTTATACAAAAGCCGTGTCAGCTTTGAAAATTTTTTATTATACTCTTTACAAAGCTTTGGGTTTGTGATATAATAAACTTGCGGGGGGATACCCTCCGCAAAACAGCACCAAGAAAGGAAGGCCATACTATGAAGATCACTGTAAATGCAAGACAGATGACTGTGCGTGAGAGCTTGAAGGAAATGGTAATCAAAAAGCTCGAAAAGCTCGACAAGTATTTTCCTGCCGAGGGAGAGGCAACGGTAACGTTCAGCCGAAAACACGACAAAGAGAATCTTGAAATAACGATCTTCGCGGCGAATACTCTCTTCCGCTCGGAGATCGAGGACGAGACCTTCCAGAACGCACTTGACCGTTCCATTGACACCATTGAGAGACAGATCCGCAAGAACAAGACCCGACTTGAGAAACGACTTCGCGACGGCGCCTTCGACGGCGGCTACGGCGAGGAGGACGTGGAGGAGGAGTCCGAGTTCCGCATCCGCACCAAGACCTTCTCCTACAAGCCCATGTCGGTTGAGGAGGCCATTCTGCAGATGAACCTTCTGGATCACGAGTTCTTCGTGTTCGAGGAGGACGAAACGGGAGACGTTTGCGTGGTCTACCGCCGTCGCGACGGCGATTACGGACTGATCGCTCCCAGTAAATAAATTGTACGACACCACAGGCGCCGCTTCGGCGGCGCCTTGATCTTGAAAGGAAACGCTATGAAAATTCTGATCGCTTACGCCACAAAAACGGGTACTACCAAAGAATGCGCCGAGCGCCTTGCCACCCACTTCGAGTTTCACGACGTGACGCTTGTCGATCTTGAGGAGGAGACGCCCGATCTTGCCGCATATGACGCCGTAGTGGTGGGAAGCAACGTGCGCGCCAACAAGATCAACAAGAAGGTCAAGGAGTTCCTTGCGCAAAATCGCGAGACTCTGGCGAGGATGCGCTACGCCCTTTACATCTGCTGTTGTATGAGCGATCAGGCGGAATTCTACTTCGAGAAAAACTACGATGCCGCGCTGATGGACGGCGCCCTTGCCAACCTTTGCTTTGGCGGCGAGATGAAAATGGAGCGCCAGCAGGGCATTGACAGGCTGATCATGAAGATCGTGCTTCGCGTTATCACCAACAGCCGCCGCTCGGAGGATCCCGACGATGCTATGGAGATGCCTGCCGTCATTCCCGAGAATATCCGCCGCCTCGCAGACGCGATGAAGACGGGCGTCCGCGTGGAAGGAAACTGAATTTTGACAGAATCCCGTCGTTGTGCTGAAAACCTCGACGGGATTTTTGTGCACAATAACCAAAACAAATTTCTTGACAAACTTTCGCGATTGTGGTATGATATATCAGTAACGCCCCATTAGCTCAGGCGGTAGAGCACTTGACTTTTAATCAAGGTGTCCGGGGTTCGATTCCCCGATGGAGCACCAAAAAAGCACGCATTCGCGTGCTTTTTTTGTTTTTGTGTGACACGGAAATTGATGTTTAGCGGTCGCGCTATGAACACGCCGAACCAAGGCTTCCCCAAGATGGGGAAGCTGTCACTGAAGGTGACTGATGAGGGTGCGGATTCTGATGTTGTGCGAATCGGCGCACACTCATCCGTCGGCTTCGCCGCCACCTTCTCTATCTTAGAGAAGGCTTCCGCTCGCCATTTAGTTAATGCAAACAGACCGATAAATCAAAAATGGCGCATTTGTGATGCTTGACAATCCAAAAGGAAAGTGCTACAATGAGGCAAGGAGCCGTTCTTGTGCGATCCGGCGCGAGCGCTTCCTCACTTGGCTTCATTTTTGCTAAAGGAGACAAAGTATGAAAAGACTTTTATGGCTTATGATCTTGGTTCTTACCCTAGTGTGCGTGCTGGCATCGTGTGGGGACAACGCAAAAGAGATTCAGCGCGCTTTTATGAATGATGAGGGCGAAGTGATCTTGGTCTATACAGATGGCACGACGGTGAATCTCGGTGTGGTGGAGAAAGAACAGGGCGAGGAAGTTATAGACGAAAATCCTATCGGCCTCGCCTTTTTCTTGAAAGATGACGGGACATACGTTGTTGAGATAGGAGATGCAAAATACTTTTCCGAAATTGAAATTCCCGCAACCTATAGAGGCAAAGCTGTTACGGAAATCGGCAACTTCGGCATGGAAAACGGCAACAATACAACGCTTACGAAAATCACGATTCCCGATAGTGTAACAAGCATCG
>JAZLBM010000171.1:0-6610 GCA_045613705.1 Eubacteriales bacterium
ATTCCCGGAAATATACCGAGGCTCAAAAGCAGAGCGCTAAGAAGTGGGACGCAGCCAACCTTGATCGCATGTCCATCGCAATGTCAAAGGGCAAGAAAGAGGAAATAAAAGCTGCTGCCATCGCTGCCGGTGAGTCCATGAATCAATACATCATTACAGCTGTTGAACAGCGGATGAAAAGCGGAAAGTAAAAAGGAACGAAGCAGTGAGGAAGCCGTGAGAATCGTACATTTTTCGATCAATGAACAGGCGAGGAAGCGGCGAAAAAGCGAGGGGCGGTGTGCTGTCGACGAACTGTCGAAAGCGCCGCCTTTTTTTGCATTTCTCGAAGTTCGCTCGAAGTTCGTTTTCTGTTCGCTCTCTGTTCGTTTTTTCAGTTTTCTGCGCTTCATCTCCGCTTCGTTTTTTTGCCGTTTTCCCGTGCTTCGCCCGAACTTCATAAAAAAGCCTCCCTCGGTGGTGGAGCACCGAGAGAGGCAGAGAACGGATGGAGATCCGATTCGGTTTTGATTGTACCACGCAGCAGACGCCGGGGCAAGCGTGGTTTTCCGGAATGGGCATGGTAAAGTTTGGGTTCGTGGCTCAGGCTGATGTTGCTGCAATTTGTCTCATGGTTTCTGAAAAGTGCTTTAAGTGATAACAAAAAGGGCTGGGAGTAATCCCCGGCTTTTAAAAAAATTTAGCGATAGTTGTACGCGAACGTGCAACTTTTGGGCTGATCCTACGTATAGTGTAGGGAGTGTTTGGTTGGCAAAGAGACGCGGAAAACAGGCTGAGTCAAAAAATAGAACAGTAGACGAATCGAGTTAAGAAAGCAACGGAGATTCATTCACAGCTAAGTCTCTATGTATGAATATTTCTTCGAGAATTGAATTGCGAAAGATGTTCCTGAACACAGTGTAACGCTAAAGTATTGACAACGAGCGGCAAAAACGATAGAATAAGCATGAAAAACAGAGTTGTCAAGAGGTAAAAATAACAGAAAATGATTTTTGTCATTACTCACAATTGCACAATAGAAAATAGTCTAATATAATAAAAGTGTGGAAACCCAAAGACGGTTGCCACAAACATAACGTTCATTCAAAAGTAGGGGTGTACCCCCAAACCCAATCGTGAGTCGTCTGTTGCAGCAGACGGCTCACTTCTTTTTTGCACAGAATCTGTCCCACACCTGAATAACAATCCAGAAGATAGAAACGACCCAAAACAAATCTTGAAGTGTTATGTACATCACCCCCATCGGAAAAGATTTCCCGCGAGAGCTATATACATGCCTCCAATCCGCTCGCGCGGGATGGTCAGGCAACCGTCTTTTTTTACCGTCACCGTCTACGAAAGGAGAGGGGAATGACGGCCCCGAAAGCTCGACTTAGACGGTGGGTTTCCACAAAAGCATTATACACAGAAAAGTAGGGCAAAGTCAAAGGGAAATTGAAATTTAAAAGGGTATATTTTTCTTTGTCCGTTATTTGTCCGTTGTTTTGGTGAAAACCTGTCGTTTTCTATGAAAAGCAATAATAAACGAATGAGTCAGAAATGCCGTATTTACAACGGTTTGCGGTCTTTTGCGAAAGGGCGTAAAAGGCAACCCGGCCCATTCGACTCCCGTCAGCCGCACCACGAACAAAACCCCGAGAGTCTTGCGTTTGCAAGGCTTCCGGGGTTTCGTGTTTTTCGATATAATGGATTTGTCCGTTGTTTGTCCGTTGTGTGCTTGGAAATTCAAGGTTTACCCGCTCCAATCAACCATTTGGAGCGGGTATTTTTATGCCCGTTTGACGGACAGCAGATCAGCCACGGCCTCGCTCGCTTTGGCCTGTGCCTCCTCAAAGGTATGGGCGTAAATGTTGAGGGTGGTGGTTACCTGAGAGTGACCCAGAGAGGCGGACACGGTACGCACATCCACGCCGCTGTTGATCAGTAGGGAGGCGTTCAGATGGCGGAACGCATGAACGCCAAGAAATCGCTGCCCGGTTTCCTCACAAAAGCGTTTTAGCCAATGATATGGAGTGTTGGGGTGCATGGGGGAGCCGTCAAGGTGGGTGAACAGCCGCCCGGTGTCCTTCCACTGGTCACCCATGCGCAGCCGCTCCTCCAACTGTTCGGAGCGATGGACACGCAGCACATCAAAGACGCAGACTGGGAGTTTTAGTGTGCGCCGGCTTTTTTGCGTTTTAGTTTCATCGATGAATGTTCCGCGACCTTTCAGATACTGAGAAGTGCGCTGGATCTTGATAGTCTGAGTTTGAAAGTCGATGTCCTTCCATTCAAGGCCAAGCAGTTCCCCACGGCGCAAACCGCCGTAAATAGCCAGAACAAAGAACGCGCGGTACTTCGTAGGGGCTTTGTCGAGGCTTTCAAGGAATGCCTGTGCTTCTTCGATGGTATAGCACTCCCGCTCCGGTGTTGGTGCTGTGGGGAGGGTAACACGCTTGCAGGGGTTCTCTGGAATCATGCCAAAGCGAAAAGCATAGTCCATCACCGAGGAAACAAAGGACAGATAGTGCTGTATGGATTTGGGGGCAAGCTTGCCGTTGCCCTTCTGGATTGTAAAAAGGGTCTTACTGTTCGTTTTAAGTGCCTCTGACAGCTTTTCGGCGGTGGATAGGGTTACGCCCTCACCACGGCACAGAGAGGATATGGTGGAGCGGGAAACGCCGCTGGACTCAGACAAAGCCTTTTGGGTCAGCTTGTGCGTGTCCAGAACCTTTAGAAAGTCGCCTTTGGGCTTTGCGAGATCGCGCTTGGTGCTGATCCCGTCCTCGCTCAGATTGTCAATGAAACTCTGAATGTGACGGGCGGTCAGCTTGTCCAACCGGATATGTCCAAGAGCGGTATAGGTGCGTTCTTCCAGCTGATGCAGCCGCGCCACGGTGCGAGGGCGAAGGTTCGGTTCGGCGTATTCTGCGATCCATTGTTTTGCAAAGGCTTCAAATTTGATATTGCCGTTGCCTGTGCCCTGTGCTGCGCACTTTTCGTCAAAGAGAACGGCCTGACGGTTCAGCTCCTTCTCAATCTGCTTGGGGGTCATGCCCGGAGCGGGTTTCCATGTCATAGATCGCTCTACTTGTCGACCGGACAAATCATAGCCGCAGGATGCCCGGATCAGATAGCTGGTGCCGGTCTTGCCTTCGCGCTTTTTGATGGTGGCCATAAAATCCTCCTTTAACAGTTGGAATCTCCCTTTACAAGGCGCTCGATCTTGAACAAGGAAAAATCGCAAACTTCACGTAAAATCTCCAATATTTCTTGAGTGTTACCACGCCAAATAATGGTGTCTGCTTTTTTTATTGCTACGCTGCAAGACTCTGGAAATAAAAAGCCGCACACCTCACTTACAGGAAAAAATATCCCTTTTTCGCTTATTTGTCCAATTTCATAGCCGAGCCCGTGCAAAAGTGTAGCTGCATCCAAGTCCCTGCGCGCTGTTTCAAGTGCGGGAATCTTTATATGGCGGATATGTTGTGGGTTATTATCGATTCCCAGCAACCACTCGATTCTGTATGAAGGACAAGCATGGATGATTTGCTCTGCTGTTTGTTGAGTAAGAGGGCCTCGGCCTGTTGCTATTTTCGATATAGTATTTTCGGACACCCCCGACGCTTCCGACAGTTGCTTTTGCGTTATCTTCAACTCTTTGCAAATAAGCTTCAATTTTGCGCTGCTTTCGGGGTTCGGCGCTTGCTTTTTTCTTGCCATTTCACACACTCCGTCCAAGTTATAAAGTTTAATCTTCGATTGAACTTATCACAGTTTACTTGTATAATACAACTATGCAAAACGATTGTCAACCGTTTTGCAAAAGATAAAAGGAGGTTGTTGCTTTTGGTACTATTGAGAACTATTCGGCAAACGGCAAAGATGGGGATTATCTCGGAGCGTCAGCTGAGGCAACTGGTGACGGAGGGGCTTTGTCCTGGCATTCGGATGGGGAATCGGTTTATGGTTAATGTTACTGCCTTGTCGGAGATGTTGGATGCTAAGAGTAGAGAGGGTGTGTTAAATTAATGCGCAGAATGAGAACCATTCAACAGGCTGCGGCATGGGTCAAAGAGAGCGACCCAAATACTGCCTTGACAAAGACGGCGATCAGACGGCTGGTGCTGTCGGGAACGATTCCGCATATCACAGCCGGCACGAAGCGTTTGATTGCGCTGGAGGATGTGGAGGATTATCTGATGGGGACATGCACACCCGCTCCGCAAACGGGCTTTATTCGTCCGGTGGAGGTGCGCGGATGAACACAAAAAAAGAAAATGCCCGCTCCGCTGCGGCAACAGCGGAACAGGCAAAGGTGGGAACTGACTTTGCGGGTCTGGATTCCCACCACGATTGTACGCCGGCAACGGCAGAAAATCAAGCGGCACTTGCGAGGGGTGGGCTGATTGACCTGATCCCAAACGGAGCTTCCAATGCAATAACCAAAGCGCAGCTGCAAAAGATCACCGGCCTGAAGGATCGGGCGGTTCGACTTTTGATACATCGGGCACGCAGGGAAGGCAAGCAGATCCTAACGAACATGGAGACCGGAGGATACTATTTCCCGGAGTCTCCGCAAGAAACCGTTTATTTTATCAGGTCTATGCGGCACAGAGCTTTAGAGGTGCAAGCGGTGGCCGATGCAGTGGAGCGCTGCCTCTTAAATGAGTGTGGCCAAACGCATTTTGAGGAGTGGTGACATTTGGCCAAGAAACAACCGGGAGCCATGCTCTACTTCGATGTTAGGCCGAGTCTAAAGCGCCTGAGCAACGAAGAAAAGGGTATCCTTTTCGAAGCCATTCTCGACTACGCTGAACTCGGTGTATTGCCGGAGGTCGAAGGAATGCTTGGTGTTGCTTGGGACTTCATTCAACCTCGGTTAGATCGTGACAGAGAACGATATGAATCCATATCAGCGAAGCGCACCGAGGCCGTAAACCAAAGATGGAAGCAGGAGCGGGAGCGGGAAAACGAAATGCAAATGAATACAAATGTATGCTCCAATATGCAAACAATACCAACTACAAACACACCACCACCTTCAAAAACAACTACACTCCCAACAACAACGACAACGACAACGGAAGCGCTTTGCGCGTCCTCGCCCTCGTTATCAAGGGAGCAAATAGAAGTAAATGACTTCGAAGAACGCAGACGAAGAAACATGGAAAGTGTAATGAATTACAGGGGGTAAATATTATGTATAACCATAAAAATGCAATTGAACATCAAGAGCCGATAATTGTTACAACTCGCGGTGTGTTTAAACAGAGCGTAGCACAGGTCGCACTTGCCCACATCAAAGAAAAAGAGGCCGAAGCGAAAGCGAAAGCCGCCGAGGAAGCACGTGCACGGGCAGCTATAAAAAGCTGCCCGCTCCGGGCTGCACGAAACGGCCTGAGCTACGGAAAATGCGAAAATACATGCGGGTGGTATATCGATAATGGCTGTTCTTTGGTGGTGATGGCTCAGAACGGAATCGAGATTAAAGACGGCCAAGATAAACGATGCCCGCTTGCTCCAATTAAATGCAGCGATGAATGCGCGTTGTTCGATGGTGGCTGTGCCATTGCAAAAATCGCTTTGGGAATGAAAACCAAAGAAGAACCTAACAAAACCTGACATTTCTGCATATATGGCCGGAACAAACTTGAAGAAAGTGGAAGCTAAAAAAGCAACAAACGCAGACAAACGCAGAATGTAAAAAAGAAACAATATGAAATACAAAAAACCGGGGTTCCGTCATGGATTCCCCGGTTTTTTGTTTTCGTTGTCAATAAAACGAGACATAAGCCGCGTGACAGTCGCATCATCCAACTGAGCGAATATAGACATCAACTCTTCGATCATCTCTTCTCTGCTCTTGGTAGCACCATTCGAATCCTGTCCGTGTTTCATATCGCACCTCAGCACACGCAAAAGCGGCGGGAAGTAGTTTCTATAGTGAATGCCTGCGCAACCTCCGGCAATGCCCTCTTCAGCGCCACCGTATCGATTCTAACAGACTTTGCGGCCCTCCATGTGATTTTATACTCCCCGGTGCGCAACTCCTCAGAATCGCCCATAAATGCCTTTATAGAGTCCTTTATTGCCTCTGCATCTGCCTGTGCCTCTTCAATTAATGATTGCAGCTGCCGCAGTTCTCTAACTTTGCGCTCGATTTCGTTGTTACTCATTATGTTTGCCCCTTTCATTTTTGAGGTCAGGCGGCGGTGGGCATCTGTGGGGGATTCCGTATTGCAGGGCCGTTCCAAATCCCGTTCCGCTCTTATCTCTGGTGCTTTTCCTTTCGGACTTCTCCAGTTGACCTGATCCGCTTGGGGTGTTCCCCCTTGCTGTGATATTATAATACTACTTATTAAGTAGAATATCAAGTGGTATTCTGCACAGATTATTAAGTAGATTTTCGTGCGATATGTCTACTTGTTAAGTATTGCACTTTGTGCTATAATTAAGGCACAATGGAGGAGGTGCAAAAATATGCCAAATTCCCGGAAATATACCGAGGCTCAAAAGCAGAGCGCTAAGAAGTGGGACGCAGCCAACCTTGATCGCATGTCCATCGCAATGTCAAAGGGCAAGAAAGAGGAAATAAAAGCTGCTGCCATCGCTGCCGGTGAGTCCATGA
>JAZLBM010000172.1:0-9780 GCA_045613705.1 Eubacteriales bacterium
CCCTCTTTTTTCAAAAAGAGGGCGCAGTCAAGGGCGCGTAGCCCTTGTCGCGCTCCGCAGAGCGCGAAATTCTCCAAACGGCGTTTTTCTTTTGTAAACTTTTCTTTTTGCGCCTCTGGTGTCAAAAAGAAAAGTGGCTAAGGAGTTTCGCCTGCTTCAGGGCGGGCGATTCGTGGATCGCCCCTACGAAAAAGGTATCAAACCGATAAACACCAATTTACCGATCCAAGAAATCGAAAATGATCTGCCAGAGCTTGGTGTCTTGCTCGGTGACGGCGTTCCAATCCCAGGCATCGCGGAAGGCCTGCTTCTGCTCCGCGGTTTCCATCAGCTTCTTCTTACTGCGCTTTTTGAGGTCGGCAAAGAGCTTATATTTATACTGAACCGCCTCCTCGGTATAGTTGGGGTTGTGTCCCTTGCGGGTCACGGTGAGGAAGGTGATATTCTCCTTGTGGGAAAGGGCGGTCTCAAGCGCCTTGGAATGCCGCTTGTAGCTTACCGTCTTATCGTCGGTGGAGTGAATGACAAGCACGGGCATCGCAGCGTCGGCAAGACTCTTACGGGCGTCAAGAGTGACGTATTTGGGGTTGGCCTGCTCCTCAAGCGCCAGAATGTGCTTGCGGTAGGGGGTAAGGGGCCAGGGCATCGACTGCTCGATCATCGTTTTTGTGGAAATGGGGCCTGCCAGTGCCACGAGATGGCATACGTCGGGGTGGAAGGTGGCGATATTCATCGTGGAGAAGGCGCCCCAGCTATGACCTATAACGGAAATGCGGCGCTCGCCCATAGGCTTCTCGGTCTTAAGCGCGTTGAGGCAAGCGTTGAGATCGGCGGGGGAGGTGCAAAAGCCACCGATACACTCACCGTCGGAGTCGGCACAGCCCGTATGATCGTAGGAATAGACCATATAGCCGTGACGGGCGAGACATTCGATCTCCTTCATGTAGGCGCGGTGACCGCATCCCATGCCGTGGTCAAAGACAACGATGCGATCCTGCTCACAGCCATCGTAAAAATAGAAATTTCCGCGCAGAAGATTGCCTGCCGCCGTGCGGAAGTTGAAGGGCTGCTTGTGAAGTCCCTCAAAGTCCTCCGCGGAGAAATAATATACCTTGCCCTCATCATCGATGCGAACGAAGAGCATATTTTGATAGGATTTTTCAATGAATTCTTTCAGCATTTTGATTCTCCTTTACAGAAGGTCTACACGATTGCGGGTATCGCCCGCAAAAAAGCTTTGGATGTTTTCCTTGATCTCCCTCATGCAACGCATTCTGGCTTCGTAGGAGCCCCAAGCCATATGGGGGGTGAGACTTACGTTGTCAAGATGAGAAATGGCCGTGAAGGGGTGATTTTTGGGCATAGGCTCGGTGGAAAAGACGTCTACGCCAAGTCCGCCGAGACGTCCTTCGAGAATGGCGTCGGCAAGCGCCTGCTCGTCGGTGACGGCGCCGCGCGCCACGTTGATCACGATGGCGGTGGGCTTCATCTCGGCGATGCGCTCGGCGCTGATCATATGACGGGTGGCGTCACACAACGGCACGTGGATGGAAAGAATATCCGCGCGGCGGCAAAGCTCGTCAATGCTCAGGTTTTCGCGGTCGGGGGCGGGGGTGCGGTTAGAGACCACCACGTGACATCCGAGGGCATCCGCCACGGCGGCGACGCGCTTTGCGATATTGCCGTAGCCCACAAGACCCCAGGTCATACCCGACAGCTCGTGGTAGGGCGGCTCCAAATGGTTGGGAAAGTTGGTCTTGGTGTATTCACCCGAGGAGACGAAGCGGTTGTATTCGGGCAGGTGGCAAACCAAAGACAACGCCATCGCCACGGTGACCTGCGCCACCGAGTCGGAGCAATATCCCTTGACGTTGCAAACGGCAATGCCGGCCTCGCGGCAGTAGTCCACGTCGATGTTGTCCACACCCGTGGCGGCCACACACACAAGCTTTACCGAAGAGGGCATAGGCAGGGTGTTGCGGTTGATCTTGATTTTATTGAGAATAATGACGTCGGCGCCCTCGCAGTTTTTGGCGATCTCGTCGGACGGAGTGAAATCGATCAGACGGAGGTTGCCAAGCTCGGCAAAGAGGGAAAGATCGAGATCTCTGCCGAAGGTGGCGGCGTCAAGTACCGTAATGTTCATAGTATGCTCCTTTTTAGGTGGAATCAAGCTCATTATACAATATTTCTCCCAAAATTGCAATATCACGCCCACAAAAATAGCCTACCGCCGCGGCGGTAGGCTCACGCTTTATGTTTTTTGGTATTTCTCCGCCTGCACACGGAACATTTCGGCATATTTGCCGTCCTTTTCCATCAGCTCCTCGTGACTGCCCGATTCGATGATCTCGCCGTCGGAGAACATATAGATGCGGTCGGCCATACGGGTGGTGGACAGACGGTGGGAGATGAAGATGACCGTCTTGTCACGGGCATCCTCCATAACCGAGCGGTTCAGCTCGTATTCGGCGATGGGGTCGAGTGCTGAGGATGGCTCGTCCATAATGATGATATCAAAGGGACGGGCAAAGACACGGGCAATGGCGATCTTCTGGGACTCGCCGCCCGAAAGCTCGGTGCCCTCCTTGTCAAACTCACGGGTCAGCTGGGTGTGGATGCCTTGGGGGAGCGAGGCCAGCTTTTCGTCAAAGGAGGCGGCGTGAAGCGCCGATAACACGTCCTTTTCGCGGTCGGGGGTGTAGACACCGCCCACTACGTTCTCGGCGATGCTTGCGGCAAAGATCTTGTAATCCTGGAACACCGCGCCGATGTGATCGCGGTAGCAGTCGATGTCAAAGTCGCGGATGTCTCTGCCGTTGTAAAGCACCTGACCCGCGGTGGGGTCGTAGAGGCGCATCAGAAGCTTTGTGATGGTGGTCTTGCCCGCGCCGTTGTAGCCAACGAAGGCCACCTTTTCGCCGCGACGGATGGACAAGTTGATATCCTTCAGCACGTCCTGATGCTTTTCGCCCTCTCCGTAGGAGAAGCACACGCCGCGAAGGGTCAGCTCACGGAAGGCAGGAACCTCGGTCTCCTCGCCGCTGATCACCTTCGGCTCGTAGTCGATGAAGCGGCGGAACTTCTCAATGAAGATACTGTGCTCGTTGAACTTGGTCAGCTTGCCAATGACCTGGTTGGCGTTGGAGTAAATGCTCCACATGGCATTGAAGCTTGCGGAGAAATTACCGAGGGAAAAGCCGCTGTCGCTGACGTAGCGGACGACGAGATAGCAGGTTACCACAAGGTCGAAGAGAAGATTGGACAGAAAATCGGTGATGAGAGACAGCCAGAAAAGCTTGCCGCGGTATTTCTTTTCCACCACGATGCGCTTTTCGTTCTGCTCGGTGTAATCACGGCGCAATAGGTCGGAGATGCCGCCCTGGCGGAGCTCCTTGGCGTGGTTGCGGAGATAGAACACGCGCTTGACGTACTCCATGCGACGGGTGATGGGGTTGTTTTCCTCGGTTCTCTTGAGACGAATGCGGTTGGAAAGAAGCTTGAAGAAAAGTCCGAGGGGCAGGAAGATGAGGACGATCAGAACCACGAAGGGATCCATGGCAATGAGCACGCCCGTGGTGCCGACGATGGTCAGAATGTGACGAAGGAGCTGTCCGCAATCCTGGCGGAGAGCCGAGGCGCGGTTGTCCGACTCGCGGATGGCCCAGATGAAGTCGTTGTAGAATTCGGGATCGTCGTAGCAGGCCTGATCCAGGGCGCGCGCCTTGAGATACAGCTCACCCTGCATACCCTCGTGAAGCTTATGGTTGGAGCGTTGAATATGGACACTCCAGATGTGACTTGTGGAGAAGTTGAGAGCCACGTGCATCGCCACAAGGATCACCGCCATAACGGCGATCTCGCCGAAGGGTCGTTTGTCCTCAATGGCATTGAAGATGTAGTTGACGAAAACTACGCCGCCAAGGATGCGCATTCCCGCGCCAAGCACCGCGTTGAGCACGGTAAGCACAACGCTTCCGGGCGCATAACGGAACAGATAGCGGAAGAGGAAGGCGATGTTTTTGAAGATACGCCAGGGGCTGTGATGCTCCTGCCGAGTAACGTTTCTCATGGCGCCGCGACGGGCGCTTCGTGCTCGGTTCATGCCTCCACCTCCTCGTCAACGTATTTCTGTGCCTGCTTGTGCCACATGTCGGCGTATTTGCCGTCGAGGGCAAGCAGCTCGGAGTGGGTGCCGCGCTCCACGATCCGTCCGTTCTCGAAGAGATAGACGGTATCCGCCATGGTGGCGCTGGACAGGCGGTGGGAAATAAAGATCACCGTCTTATCGCGGCAGGCGCGGAACATATTGTCATACATTTTACTTTCGGCAATGGGGTCGAGAGCCGAGGAGGGCTCGTCGAGGATGGCGATGCTGCTGTCGCCCGCAAAAATACGGGCAATGGCGATCTTCTGCGACTCGCCGCCTGAGAAGACCACACCCTCGTCGTCAAATTCACGGGTGACGGTGGTATCCATGCCGCAAGGCAGCTCTTCTACGCGCGCAAGGGCATCGCTTTCCCGAAGGGCGTCGCGAACGCGCGCGCGATCCTCCTCGGTAATATCGCCGCGAAGAAGCACGTTTTCCGCTACGCTGACCGAGAAGAGGCGGCAATCCTGAAAGACGGTGCCAAAGAGGTCTCTGTAAGCCGATACGCGGAGCTCCTTGATGTTCTTGCCGTCAAGGAGGATCTCACCCTCGGTGACGTCATACAGGCGCATCAGAAGTTTTATCAGCGTGGTCTTGCCCGCGCCGTTGTGACCCACGATGGCGATCTTCTCGCCACGCTTGATCTCAAGGGTAACGTCCGAGAGAGAGGGCTTTTCCGCACCCTCGTAGGTGAAGCCGACGCCGCGAAGCGAGAGGGTCTCAAAGCCCGTGGGGGCGGGTGCCGTCTCCACCTCGGGGATGGCAACGGGGTAGTCGAGAAACTCGCGCACGTTTTCCATATACAGCGCGTGCTGATCAAAGGCAATGACGTTTTCAAACAGTCCCTCAAGGCTGCCCGAGATCTGGGTAATGGAGTTGATTACGATAAAGCAGTCGCCCACCGTCATCATGGGGGTCTCGGTGCCCACCGTCATCCAGGCAGAAAGAAGCACCGTACCAAGATAGGAGACAAGCCAATAGGGCATGGAATATACAAGGGGATTGAGAAGGGCGATCTTGCGACCGTACTTGGTGGAAAGGTTCCAAAGCTCGCCCGTGACCTCATGCATGCGGCGCATCATCACCGTCTTCATATCGGTCAGGCGCATTTCCTTGGAATATTCGTCAAGGTAGAAGGTGCGGCGAACGAAGCCGCGGCGGCGGGAAGCCTCCTTGATCTCCATATCGCGCTCGTACTGAATACGGTTGACCTTCTTTCCCATTACGAGGGTGGCAATGGCGGGAGCCAACGCAAGGGGCAGGAAGAGAGGGCTTACGGTGACGACAAGGATCACCTTGGAGACGACGGAGGTCAACTGCCACACAAGTCCGTCAAGTGTCTCAAGAACCTGCACGGCGCGGCTGGTGGCGGCATCGGATGCCTTGACGAAGGTGTCGAAGAATTCGGGGCGCTCGTAGCAGGCAAGCTCCACCTCGGCGGCCTTCTTCTGCAGCTTTTTCTGAATGGAGCATCCCACCTTGGCGATGGCCACGGGATAGAACCATTGCCAATACAGATGGCGCAGGATCGACGAGATGGCACTGATCGCAAACATGACAGCCACGGTAAGAAGGATCTCACCAAGGGGTATGCCGTCAGCCAAAGCATCGATCACGTATTTGAAAATATAAAGGTTGATCAGAGTTCCCGCAAGGGCACCGAGCACCGAGATGATGAGCAAAAAGGGAATCATAACGGGGCTTGCCTCATGAATGAGGCGCAGAGAAAACAGGGTATTGGAGAATACCCGTCCTCGTGAAAGCTTTTTCTTTTCCTCGGTCATATGCTCACCTCTTTCTCTGTTACCTTCATTATATATGACGGGGACACAAAAGTCAATAACGGCGTGGTTGATTTCAAAAAAAAGATCCCCACCGCTCTGCGGTGGGGAGGAGGCTCAAAGAATGTCTGCCATATCGAGAATGAGACGCTCGGTCTTTTCCCAGCCGAGGCAGGGGTCGGTGATGGACTTGCCGTACACACCCTCGCCGATCTTCTGGGTGCCGTCCTCGATGTAGCTTTCGATCATCATACCCTTGACCAGCTTCTTGACCTCCGCATTGTAGCGGCGGCTGTGAAGGATCTCCTTGGCAATGCGGATCTGCTCCAGATACTTCTTGCCGGAGTTGGCGTGGTTGGTGTCCACGATGACCGAGGGATTGGCAAGATCGGGACGCGCCGCGTAGGTGGCGGCAAGACCTGCCAGATCCTCATAGTGGTAGTTGGGATAGGAGTTTCCGCGCTCGTCCACGTAGCCGCGCAGAATGGCGTGAGCATAGGGGTTGCCCGTGCTCTTGACCTCCCAGCCGCGGTAAAGGAAGGCGTGGGAGTGTTGAGCGGCGGTGATGGAGTTCATCATGACGGAAATGTCGCCCGACGTGGGATTCTTCATACCAACGGGGATCTCCATGCCGCTGGAAACCAAGCGGTGAAACTGATTTTCCACCGAGCGGGCACCGACGGCGGCGTAGCCGAGGACGTCGTCAAGGTAGCGGTAGTCTTCGGGATAGAGCATCTCGTCAGCGCAGGTGAAGCCCGTCTCTCGGAGAGCCCGCATGTGAAGCTCACGAATGGCGATGATTCCCTTGAGAAGGTCGGGGTTGCCCTCGGGATCGGGCTGGTGAAGCATGCCCTTGTGGCCGTCGCCCGTGGTGCGGGGCTTTCCGGTGTAGATGCGGGGAATGATGAAGATCTTGTCATTCACTTGCTCCTGCACCTTACGGAGACGGGAAATATAGTCCATAACGCTATCCTCGGAGTCGGCGGAGCAGGGACCGATCACAAGGATCAGCTTGTCTGTTTCGCCGCGGAAGATGGATTTGACCTCCTCGTTCCGTTCCTCACGAAGGGCAGTCAGCTCGGGGGTCATTGGGTACTGCTCCTTGATCTCCATAGGAATAGGAAGCTTTCTGATGAATTGCATGCTCATGGTTCTATACCTTCTTTGAAAAATTGGAAATGGAAAATTGATGTTTATAGGTGAGTTTAAAGCCTTCCCTAAGATAGGGAAGGTGGCGGCGAAGCCGACGGATGAGTGTGCGCCTAATGCGGTCGTGATAAGACCTCGCACCCTCATCAGTCGCGTTCCGCGACAGCTTCTCCATCTTGGAGAAGCCTTTAAAATACCCACCGACAAATCAAAATTTGCGATTATATATCGGTCAGGGCTTTCAACCCCAGCGTGTTCATGGCTTCAAAATAGTTGGGCAGACTCTTGCGCACCGCTTCAGCACCCTCAACCGTGCCGCCTACAAGGGCGCACAGAGTTGCGAGGGACATGACGATGCGATGGTCGTTGTGACCCGAAAGAGGGGCGGTGGGCGCACGGAGCGTGCCACCGTGTACGGTAATGGTGTCTGTGGTTCGGTCTACCTTGACACCGAATTTTGCAAGCTCCTCGGCCATAGCCGCGCCGCGGTCGCTTTCCTTGATAGCAAGACGGCGGGTATCGGTAAGGATACAACCGTGCTTTGCCGCCGCAACCGCCATCAGAATGGGGCCGAGGTCGGGGCAGTCGCCGATAGAAAGGGCAGGCGCGCCCTTCTCAAGGGCATCGAAATAGGTCTTGCAAATGCTGTCGCCCTGTCGGGTAACGTCGGGCAGGTCGGTGACGGACACGTCCATACCGAGGGTGCGGAGTGCCAGGAAAAAGGCGGCGCCCGAATAGTCGCCCTCCACCGAAGCGTCGCGGGCGGTGTAGACCTGGTTGCCGGGGATGGCGAGGGTCAGCTCGTCCTGCCACGTGGCGCGCACGCCAAAGGAGGCAAGAGCGTCCAGGGTCATGTCGATATAAGATCGGCTCTCTACGGGGGGCAGTAGGCGGATGGTGCTGTCGCCGCCAAGAAGGGGCAGGGCAAACAGAAGACCGCTGATAAACTGACTGCTCACGTCACCGCGGAGGGTGAAGTCCCCCGATTTGAGAGGGCCCTTCAAGGTGACCGAGGTGGTCTTGCGACGGAAGGTAAGCCCCTGCTCGCGGCAGATGTCCTCGTAGATGCCAAGAGGACGGGCAAACAACCGCTCGCTTCCCGAAAGGGTCATCTCATTCTCCGAAAGGAGGCAAAGGGGGATGAAAAAGCGAAGGGTGCTTCCGCACTCGCGGCAGGAGGGAACGCCTGTCACCGAAGCGCATCGGGGGTCGATGCCCGTGACGGTGACCACGTCACCCTGCTTGCGGCATTTTGCACCCAAGGCGGTGAGAAGATCAAGGGTTGCCGAAACGTCCTCGGAGCCGGCAATGCCCACCACCCTCGAGGTGCCACGGGCAAGCCCCGCCGCAATCAGCAGACGGTGCGCCATGCTCTTGGAGGGCGGTGCCTTAACGGTGCCCGCAAGACGGGAAGGGAAAATCGTAACGTTCATATTGGTTTCTCTTACTTTTGTTTTTCGATCAGCAGATCCATAGCCTCAAGATAGCCGTCGGTGCCGTGTCCCGAGACGGTGGCGATGCACGCGGTGCGGATGTAGCTTACGCGGCGGAAATCCTCGCGCTCATCGACCTTGGAAATGTGCACCTCCACGGTGGGGACGCTTACCGACTTGACGGCGTCAAGAATGGCTACGCTTGTGTGGGTGTAGGCGCCGGGGTTGATGACGATGCCGTCGAACGCGCCGTAGGCCGACTGGATATAGTCCACAAGGTCGCCCTCGTGGTTGGATTGCAGGCATTTTACCGTGATGCCCTTTGCATTCGCGTGCGCCTCGATCTTCTTGATCAGATCGGCATAGGTCTCGCGACCGTAGTGGTCGGGCTCGCGGATGCCCAGCATATTAAGGTTAGGGCCGTTAATGACTAAGATCTTCATGGAAAAAGTCCTTTCTGATGGCGGCGATGGCCTCGTCGGGCGTACCGCCGTTGGGAATTTTCACGTCACAGGTGGCACAATATCTCTCGTACCGCTCGTTATAGCGGCGGCGGATGGACTCGTTGTCCTGTGACAAAGGACGGTCGGGGGTGGGAATGAGCATCTCAAGAGGGCGATCGAGGAAATAAATACGACCGTTTCGTTTGAGGGCTCGGATATTTTCATCGCGGAGAATGGCACCGCCGCCTGTGGAGATGACACATCCCACGTTGTGTGCGGCGATCTCGCGGATGACTTCGGCTTCAATGGCACGGAAGCCCGCCTCGCCTACCTCGGCGAAGATGTCGGGAATGGACTTACCCGCCTTCTTCACGATCTCGGCATCGCTGTCAAAGAAGGGGCGGCCGAGGGCATCCGCAAGTGCCTGCCCCACGGTGGATTTGCCGCTTGCGGGCATACCCGTAAGCACGATGTTTTCCTTTTCTGCGCGGATCTTGTCGCACACGCGGGGTGCCACGCTACGGTCAAGATCGGTGTCAAGAAAGATCTCCACGGCGCGGATGGCCTGTGCCACAAGCATCATAAGTCCGCCCTCGGCGGGGATGTCGCGCGCACGGGCGTCAAGAATGAGATTGGGGCGAAGGGGATTGTAAATGGCGTCCACCACGCCCGAAAGGGCGGGGAAACGGGAAATATCAATGGGCGTGCCCTCTCGCTCGCCGTTGCCGTCGGGATAGGGAAACATACCGCAGGGGGTGGTGTTGATGATCACGTCGGCGTCGGTGTGATGGGCGTAGGCGTCGGCGTAGGTCACCGTTTTTTCG
>JAZLBM010000173.1:0-10970 GCA_045613705.1 Eubacteriales bacterium
CGGTCGGAGAGCTTATCCAGCATAGGATGCTCGGGGGCGATAACCATAAAGGTTACGCCGAAGAGGGTGTCGGGTCTTGTGGTATAGATGCCCAGCTTCTCGTCAGTGTCAGCGATGCTGAAGTTAACGAAGGCACCCGTAGACTTACCGATCCAATTGACCTGCTGCTGTCTGACCTGAGGAAGGTAGTCTACCTCGTCAAGTCCCGAAAGAAGCTTATCAGCGTACTCGGTAATGCGCAGATACCAAACGTCCTTGGACTTCTGCACGATGTCGCTGTGACAAATATCGCACTTGCCGCCCTGAGAGTCCTCGGTGGGAAGAACCACCTTACAGTGAGGGCAATAGTTAACAAGAGCGGTATCACGGAAGGCAAGGCCGTTCTCGAACATTTTAAGGAAGATGTACTGCGTCCACTTGTAGTATTTCTCCTCGGTGGTGTCGACCACTCTCGACCAGTCGAAGGAGAAGCCGACGCGCTTGAGCTGATCGGTAAAGCGCGCGATATTGGTATCGGTCACCTGACGGGGATGGATACCGGTCTTGATGGCATAGTTCTCGGTGGGAAGTCCGTATGCGTCAAAGCCGATGGGAAAGAGAACGTTGTAGCCCTGCATTCTTCTCTTGCGGCTGACGACCTCAAGACCCGAGTAGGCCTTGATATGTCCTACGTGCATACCTGCTCCGCTGGGATAGGGGAACTCAACAAGTCCGTAGAACTTGGGCTTTGTGTGATCGGCAGACGCCTCAAATACGCGCTTCTCCTCCCACACCTGTTGCCACTTTTTCTCAATGCTTGTAAAATCGTACTTCATATGTGTATTCCTTTCCGGTGAAAGTCCTCAGAATTCCATCACGACGGGTGCATCGTCGTAAAGCTTGTCCAGATTGTAAAAGTCTCTTGCCTCGCGGCTGAATACGTGAACGACCACGTTGCCGTAGTCGAGAACGATCCAGGTGTTGTTTCCTCTGCCCTCGATGTTGTCGGGGGACACCTCGCGCTGCTCGGTCTTGAACTCCACCTCGCCTGCAAGCGCCTTTACGTGAGTGCCGGAGTTACCCGTGCAAAGCACGAAGTAATCGGCGATAGAGGTCTTGTCCTCTACGTGGATCACCTTCACGTGATTACCCTTTTTATCGTCAAGAATCTCCCCGATGGCGCGGGCCAGCTCAAGAGGGGTCACGCCCTTCAGCGAGGGAAGCTTTACTTGCTCGTTGATATTTTCCATAGCTTGGATTCCTTTCTTATGAATACTGTATATCGTCTGCAAAGCAGTTGACGTCAGCCTTGGGGTGAGGCAAGACCGCCTTCGCGGATGCCGCTCACCGTATAATATTCTGCCGGTATATTCCGTCGGTAGACCAACTCAAGGTCCTCTCGCGCCGTGTTGCTGAAACGGTGGGCGGGATCGATACAGGCCGATGCGCCCGTCACCCCGAAATGCTCCTCCAGCACAGCCGCCGTCCCATCGCGGGACAGCACGTAATACCACGCGCCGCTGACCGATGACTGCACCTCTTCCCCCGGCAGGGTAAGAAGGGTTACGTTTTCGGGCTCCATCTCGCACAGCGCCCTTGCAAGCGCAATGGCACGATCCACCCGTATATTGGTGTTGACCGCCCCGATAGCCGACACGGCAAAACGAGAAAGCTCCTCTCGGGGGCGGTTCCGCGCCGCCTCAAGAAAGGCGGAAACAAACAGCTTTTGCGCGTCCATACGCCCGATATCGCCGCGAAGATACCCCGAGCGAAACCGAACGAAGGCCGCCGCCTCGGCACCGTAGAGTCTCTGTCTGCCCTTCCTGATATGAATGGAGAGCCCTTGGAAGGGATCCTCGTAATCCATATCGGAGGGCACGTCGATCTCCACGCCGCCAAGCATATCCACCGCCGTCTCCAAAAAATCCAGATCCAAAAGGATATAGGCGTCGATGTCGGTGGAAAGCGCTGTTTCAAGCGCTCGGCAAAGCGCATCCGCACTGCCAAGAGCGCTCATTGCGCCATTGATCTTTTTATAATTCTTTTCCGTATAGCGGAAATAGGTATCTCTCGGGATCTGCGCAAGACACACGCGCCCCTCTGCCGTGTCGATGCTTGCCAGCATCATCACGTCGGTAAGCCCCGCCGCCTCGTCGCGCCCAAGCAGAAGAACGTGATACCGCCCCTCCTCCTCCACCGTCGTCGGCAGAGCAGCGGGCTCCGTGCGTTCTCTTCCCCAGGCCGTAACCGCCACGATCATCGCCGCGGCTATCGCAAGATATATGCTTCTTTTGTGCCGTGAATTCAAAGCAAAACTCCTCGTTTCGTTTGCCTTCATGCAAAAAGAAGATCAAGCCCGCGATACGATCAGATCATTCCTTGCGGAAAAGGTATCGTCGCTTACAGGTGCCCCATCCTCGATAAGGCTTGTCAGCGTCATATCATAGGAACGGATGAGAACGCGATCCAGATGCGCCGCGCGCTCGTCCTCGCTCATATTCTGCGGATCCGCGTCCCAAAAAAGGGATCGCAGGGCGACGCAGTCGGGAAAGGTTCTCGACTCGTCGATATAGTCGGCAAGATACACAAGCTTTTCAAGCACCGTCATACCCGCCCGCCCCGTGGTGTGCCATCTGACCGCCGAAAGGACTTCCTCATCGGCAAAGTCGGGATAGAGAACGGGGATCATCGCCGCAGCCGTTTTTGCATGAAAGGTCTTTGGTGTTAGAATGTCTTGCTTTGAGAGGTTTATACCAAACGTATCGCAGATCTGTATCTGCTTTTCGGCAGAATATTCCTTCGTGATATCGTGCAGAAGCGCCGCCGCGCGAAGAATATCGATCTTGTCGGGCGCATACAGCTCGCCAAGGCGCGCCGCCATTTCCTCTACCGCCGTCGTGTGCCGAAAGCGCTTGGGCGACATTGTTCCCGACACCGCCTCACGCAGCTCGCGAAGCATTTCCTCGTTAAATTTCATGCTAAAATTTCCTTTATACGTTTTTGTAAAGTCCGTTCTGTCGAATGTAGGACTCTACCAGAGGCGGTACCAGATGGGAAATATCCTCGCCTGCCGCAATCCTTTTGCGGATATCCGAGGAAGAGATCTCCATAGGCTCACCAAGGATCCTGCGGAACATCTTACCCGACTCTTTATAGTATTTGGCAAGCTTGTCTACCACGATGCCGTCCAGAAGCTTGTCCTGCTCACGGCGCATATACACGGGGTAGCAAAGATCCAGGATCTCGCGATACTGATACCACTTGTCAAAGGCAAGCACCATATCGGTGCCGCAGAACAAGAGCAATCTGCGATCGGGGGCCGCAAGCTCGCGAAGGGTATCCACCGTGTAGCTGACACCGCCGCGACGGATCTCCGCATCCGAGATGACCACGCCGTCCATATTGGCAAAGGCCAGCTCGCACATCCGGAGTCTGTGGATGGGAGAATCCTCGAAATCCATCTGCTTATGAGGCGGATTGCCCGAGGGGATCACCATCAGATAATCCAGTCGCATCTGCTCCATAAAAAGCTTTGCCGCGTGTACGTGACCGTTATGCACGGGGGCAAAGGTGCCGCCGTAAATACCGATTCGGATGGGATCCTCGGCCTGCTGTTCTTCTTTTTTTGTAGGTTGTGCCTTCACAGCGAACCTCCGTTACAGCTCGATCTTCTTATGCTTCTCGGACTCGCGATAGAGCACCAGCTTTCTGCCAAGGACGGCAACCACCTCAGCGGAGGTAGCCTCAGACAGGGCATCTGCCACGTCGCGAGCGGTATACTCACAGTTTTCAAGAACCGAAAGCTTCACAAGCTCTCGTGCCTCAAGGGCGTCCGAAACCGTTTTGATCAGATTCTCGCTGACACCGCCCTTACCGATCTGCATGATGGTGGGCTCGTTCACAGCGAGGGAGCGAAGATACGCTCTCTGCTTAGATGTAATCATATAGATTCCTTTCGGGGATTAGTTCAGAATTTTCGCAAGCTCCTTTGCGAAGGCCTCTACGGCACGGGCACGGTGGCTGATGCCGTTTTTCTCCTCGGGAGAAAGGGATGCAAAGGTCTTGTCAAGGGGAGGATAGTAGAAAAGAGGATCGTATCCAAAGCCGTTGTTACCGCTGGCACTATGAAGGATGGTTCCCTCTGCTCTTCCCTCCACGGTGATCTCACGACCGTCGGGCATTACGCACGCGATGGCGCAAACGAATGCCGCTGTGCGGTCAGATTTGTCGGAAAGCTCACGAAGAAGCTTTTCGTTGTTGGCGGCGTCGTTTCCGTGCTCACCCGCAAATCTTGCGGAGAAGATACCGGGAGCACCGCCCAAGGCATTGACACAAAGACCGGAATCGTCGCCTACGCCGATCTTGCCGGAGGAGGCCGCCGCACGCGCCTTAATGAGAGCGTTCTCGGAGAAGGTAGTGCCGTTCTCCTCAATATCGCCCGCAATTCCCACGTCGTCAAGGGAAAGAAGCTTTACCCCCGCCACGTACCTGGAAAGAAGCGCCTCAAGCTCTTCGATCTTGTGCTTATTTCTCGATGCAATTACAATTTCCATATTACTCAAACAATGCGGTGACGAATTCCGTCGCGTCAAACTCCTTCATATCGTCGATCTGCTCGCCGACACCGACGAACTTCACGGGAATATCCAGCTCGCTCTTGATGGAGATCACGATACCGCCCTTTGCCGTTCCGTCCAGCTTGTTCAGCACAAGACCGGTGATCTCGGCGGCATTCTTGAATTCCTTCGCCTGCAGAATGGCGTTCTGTCCCGTAGTAGCATCGAGCACGAGAAGGTTCTCACGGCACACGCCGGGAAGCTCGCGGTCAATGACGCGGTTGATCTTCTCCAGCTCGTTCATCAGGTTCTTCTTGTTGTGAAGGCGTCCTGCCGTGTCAATGACGAGAACGTCCGCGCCGTGGCTCTTGGCATAGCTTGCCGCGTCGTAAACCACAGCCGCAGGGTCGCTTCCCTCGTTTTGTCTGACAAGCTCAACGCCCGAGCGCTCACACCAAACGGCAAGCTGATCGATAGCCGCCGCGCGGAAGGTATCCGCCGCCGCAACCACGACCTTTTTGCCCTGCTTTTTGAGGATGTTGGTGATCTTACCGATGGACGTGGTCTTACCCGCGCCGTTGACACCGATAATGAGGATAACAGAGGGCTTGGTATCAAGAACCAGAGGCTTGCCCTCACCGATCATATCGGCAAGGATCTCGCGAAGGGCGACGGTAACGTCCTCCTTCTCCTTCAGGCGGCCTTCCTTGATCTCGTCACGAAGGCGATCCAAAATCTCCTCGGTGGCGCCAACGCCAACGTCTGCCATAATCAGAAGCTCCTCGAGCTCCTCAAGAAGATCCTCATCCACGCGGACGAAGGCCTTCATCATATTGTCGATCTGTCCGAAGATCGCATTTTTCGTCTTGAAAAGACCGTTTTTCAGCTTATCCAAAAATGCCATCCCAGTCGTCTCCCTTCTTCTTTGCAATATCGCTTACGTCAAGCGCAAGCACCTTGGAGATACCGCGCTCGGGCATCGTCACACCATACAGACGGTCTGCCGCCTCCATAGTTCCGCGACGATGGGTGATCAGAATGAACTGGGTACCGTCGGCGTAACGCTGTATGTACTCCGCAAAGCGTGCTACGTTGACCTCGTCCAACGCCGCCTCGATCTCGTCGAGAATGTAGAAGGGCGTGGGGTTGACCTTGAGGATCGCGAACAGAAGCGCGATGGCCACGAAGGCCTGCTCACCGCCCGAAAGCTGCATCATATTGCTGATGTTCTTTCCGGGAGGAACTGCCTTGATCTCAATACCGCTGGTCAGCACGTTTTCGGGATCGGTCAGAGAAAGCTCTGCGGATCCGCCACCGAACAGCTCGGAGAAGGTCTGATTGAAGTTTTCGTTGATCTTATTGAAGGAATCGACGAAAGCCGTCTTCATCTCTCGCTCCAGCTTATCGATGATCTTCAGAAGCTCGGACTTGGAGTCGTTCAGATCGCGGATCTGGCGATCCATGTAATCGTAACGCTCCTTGACCTCCTTGTACTTGTTTACGGCGTCAAGGTCCACGTTACCGATGGCACGAAGCTTGTTTCTGCAGTCCACCTGCTTCGCGGCCGTTGCCGCACGGGTCACGGCGGTGATAGCGGGATAACCGAGAGAAACCGCTTCACCGCGGGTCATCTCGTAATCGTCCCAAAGCTTTGTGGCAAGCTTGTCCTGCTCGTTCTTCAAGCCGTTGAGCTTGTTCTCGTTCTTGGTGTGCTGACGGAAGATGACCTCCTGCTCGGCACGCTTTTCGCGGATCTTGGTATTCATCGCGGAGAGCTTCTTTTCGAACTCAAAGCTGTCGTTCTCCAGAAGCGCGCGCTTGGCGTTCAGCTCGGAAAGGATCTTTTCGCCCTCGGCAAGCTGTACGCGATTTTCCTTCTGCGATGCCTCAAAGGCCTCGATCTGTCGGCGACACTCCTCGATCTTGCGCTTCTGCGCCTCTATGCCCTCGCGGTGAGAGGCAATGCGCTCGTCAAGAGAGGATGCCAGCGCCTGCTCGGTCTCGATGTCCTTTTGTGCCTCCATCGCCTTAATGTAAAGCTCGGTGATGGATGCGGAAAGCTCCTCGCAGCGCTCAAGGATTCCGTTGCGCTCCACGTCCTTATCGGAGCGGAACTCGCCGATCTCGCGGATCGCCGTCAAAAGCTCCTTTTCCTTGGCGGAAAGCACGGCAGCCTCCTCCTCGTAACGGCGGTGCTGCTCAACGATGCTTCCGTAGTCGGCGCGAAGCTTTTCGGCCAAGGTGTTGTTGGCGTCGAGCTTTGCGCGAAGCTGCTCAAGCGTTGCCGCCTCGCCGCTCTTCATCACGTCGAGAATGCGGCGCTTGTCCTCCTCGGAGGAGGTGCTCTGCTCGGTTTCGGTAATGCTCTTGTTCAGCGCCTCAAGCTTGCGGTTGATATCGGTCATTTCGCCCGAAAGAGCCTTCAGCTTGTCCTCCATGGCACGGATCTCACCCGCACGGCCGAGGATGCTTCCCTTATGTCGTACCGAACCACCCGTAAAGGAACCGCCCGCCTGGATCTGCTGACCGTCAAGGGTAACCACCTTTACGTAATACTTGAGCGCCTTTGCCATCTCGGTGGCGTTATCAATGTTATCAAAGATCACGGTTCTTCCCAAAAGAGAAGAAACGATCTCACGGAATTTATCGTCACAGGTGACCAGCTCGTCGGCGAAGGAGATAAAGCCGCGGAAGCCGCGGGACTCCTCCATCTCGTGGGTGGGCTCCTGTCCCTTCATCGAGGTGATGGGGAAGAAGGTGGCGCGTCCTGCCTCGGCCTTTTTCAAGGCAAACATAGCATTCTTTGCCGTCTCCTCATTGTCGACCACGATGTGCTGAAGGTTTGCCGCAAGTGCCGTCTCAATGGCGGTCACGTAGCGATCCTCCACGCGGATGACCTGGGTCAAGGGGCCGTAGATCTTTCCGCAACGGGCACCGCTTCTGTCGGTGATCTTGCCCTCGGAATATGCCTTCATCACGTAACGAACGCTGTTGGAGTAGCCCTCAAGCTGCTCTTCCATGGCGCGGAAGGTCTCGATTCTCTGCTTAGCGGAGTCGCTTGCCAGCTTCTTTGCGGCATACTCCTCCTCAAGCTCACGGCGCTCCTCGTACTTATCCTCAAGGGTCTCCTTGCCCGATGCGATAGCCTCGTTTACCTCGGCAAGTCTTGCATCGTAGGAGGCGATGGACGCCTCGGTCTTGGCGATCCTCTCACCAAGCTCTGCGGAGAGCTTTTCATACTTTGCGATCTCCTCAAGGGTGGAGGAATTCTTTCCGTCATCGTCCGACTTGGCGTTTTCAATGACCGAAAGTCTTACGCGGATATCGGTGGCCTCTTTTTCATAGGCGCGGATATCGGTCAGCGCCTCAGCAATCTTGGTTTCCAGCGCTTCTGCCTCGGCACGGAGCTTTCTCTGCTCCTCTTGGGCATCCTTGTGCGCCTTTTGACGAAGCGTCAGCTGCTCCTCAAGCTCGGTGACGCGGGCACGACGACCCTCAAGACCGCGGCTCTCGTCCTCGATGGCCTTCTCGTATTCGCCGATGACCTCGGCGGCACCCTCCATCAGCTCGGCGGTGTGCGAAAGGTTGGTCTTCGAGACCTGATACTCGCTATCCAGCTCGTGGTTGATCTTGGTCTGCTCGCTGATGCGGGCAAGCAGCTGCTCGGAGGCGTACTTGTTGTTCTGAGAGATATCAAACAGTCTCTCGTTCTGTGCCTCGTAGGAGGCGATGGTATCGTTCACCGTGGTAAGATCGAAGGAGGAGCGGTTGAAGTTGTCCTCTGCCTCTGCGATCTCACTCTGCAATTTTTCGGTATCGTACAGCCAAAGCTGAACGTCGACACGCTTCTTGGTCTCCAGAAGCTCGATGGCGCGAGACGCCTTCTCGGCCTCCTTCTCCAGGGGACCGACCTGTGCCGCCACCTCAAGGAAGACGTCGTTGATACGGGTCATGTTGTCCTCGGTATCGGCAAGCTTGCGCTCGGTCTCGGTCTTCTTATGGCGGTATTTGGCAATACCCGAGGCATCCTCAAAGATGCTTCGTCTCTCATCGCTCTTACGGGAAATGACCTCCGCAATCTTACCCTGACCGATGATCGAGTAACCGTCACGACCGACACCCGTGTTCATAAAGAGCTCATAGATATCCTTCAGACGAACCGCCTGGCGGTTGATGTAATATTCACTGTCTCCCGAGCGATAATAGCGACGGGTGACGGTCACCTCGTCGTACATACACTCCAGACGGTTTTCGGGATCGCGGTTATCGAAGGTGACCGATACCTCCGCATATCCCATAGGCTTGCGGCTGTCGGCACCGCCGAAAATAATATCGCCCATACGCGTTCCGCGGAGATTCTTGGAGGAGATCTCACCAAGAACCCAACGCATCGCGTCGGAAATGTTGGATTTTCCGCTTCCGTTAGGGCCTACGATGACGGTAGTTCCCGCACCGAAGGTCAGCTTTGTTTTATCGGGAAAGGATTTGAAGCCCTGAAGCTCCAGAGATTTGAGATACAACCGATTGCCCTCCTTTCAGCATACACGGGACGTGCCCGCTCTATAAATAATAATTATATAATATCAATTATAATATTATACCGCATTAATTCGTTTTTTTCAAGGACTTTTACGCGTAAAGGTGAATATTTTTTGCAAATTCTTTCCACGTTGACCCGTTTTTGCCCAACGGCACGGGAAACGGCGCCCCGCGGCACGTAAAAAATCACTTTTTTTCCGCGAACGTCGCCTCTCTCTTCGATCTTTCGGCACATTTCCTCAAAGAAGATCTCGCCCATGGCAAGCTCCCCAATGGCACTGTGAGAAGCGCCGCCGTACACCTTGTCCGACGCAAGATTCTCCGATGCGCAGAGCCCCACGCGGATGCAAGGAACGTCATATTGACGAAAGACGTTCAGCACCGCCTTGGTTCTCTCCACCGCATCCTCGGTGGAAAGCGGCTCGTATACGCCCTGCTTTGCCATTTCGCAAAGCTCGGTATCCTCAAATACAACCGTGGGATACACGCGAACACCGTCCACGCCCATATCGCATAGGGTCTCGGCGGTGGCGACCTCGGCGTTCACAGAAGACGCGGGAAGACCGACCATCATCTGACCGATCAGGGAAAAGCCGTATTGCTTCACAAGTGCGCAAGCCCTTTTTCCCTGCTCCGCGGTATGTCCGCGACGGGACGCCGCAAGAACACCATCGTCCATACTTTGCAGTCCAAGCTCCACCGTTTTCACCGAGTAGCGTGAAAGAATCTCCAAGATCTCCTCGCTGATATAATCGGGTCGCGTGGACAGTCGGATCCCCTCGACGCGCCCTTCCTTGACAAAGCGCTCTGCCCTCTCAAGAAGGGAGATCATAAGCCCTCTGTCAATGCCCGTAAAGGAGCCGCCGAAGAAGGCGATCTCCACGGAGGACGAGGGATCGACGGTGGAAAGCACCTGCCCGATCTCGCTCTCCATCGCCTCCATATCAAAGGCTTCCCTGCCCGATATGGACCGCTGATTGCAGAAAACGCACCCATTCGGGCACCCCAGATGGGGGATAAAAACGGGAATATTAACGTGCTTCATAAGCCTCCATAAATCAAGACGGGGGAACACTTCTGTTCCCCGTATCTTTTACATTTCTCCAAACAAGGACAGCGCCTGTCTTGCCGCATTCTGCTCGGCCTCGCGCTTGGATCTTCCCGATCCGCGACCGATCACGTTGGAGTTGAGCCGCGCCTCCACCTCGAAGGTCTTCATATGGTCGGGACCCGACTCGCCTACCACGGCGTACTCCAAAAAGTCGCCCTCGGTCTGCTGAACGAACTGCTGAAGCGCCGTCTTATAGTCCTTGCCGTGACCTACCGCAAGAAGCTTCTGAAGGCCGTCCTTCACAAGAGGCATCAGGAAGGCGGAAACCACCCTTTTGCCATCGGCACCCGCGTCCAGATACATGGCCGCAAGAAGCGCCTCAAAGGCGTTCTCAAGGATCTTGTCGTTGCCGCGGCCGCCGTTTTTCTCCTCGCCGTTGCCAAGGAGCATAAAAGACCCAAGGTCAATGCTTCTGGCAAAGCCGGACAGCGATCGACCGCAGACAAGCTCGGCGCGCATCTTGGTCAGCTCGCCCTCGGGGAGCTCACTCTGCTCCAAAAACAAATATTCACTTACAATGATGGAAAGCACCGAATCGCCGAGAAACTCCAGGCGCTCGTTGCATTCCACCGCCCCCTTCTTATTCCGGAATTCGTTGGAATAAGACGAATGCGTAAGGGCGGTTTCAAGAAGCCGGATATCGTGGAATCGGTATCCCAGACGCTCCTCCAAAATAGACATTGCTTGTGGCATCATGACTTATATTCCTTACTACTTGTATTTTACTTTCTGTTTGCGAGAACCTCGCTCTTGTATTCCTCCACGGCGGCAAGCGACCGATCGGA
>JAZLBM010000174.1:0-7880 GCA_045613705.1 Eubacteriales bacterium
GGCGTATTTGGTGGCAAGATTGGCAAATGCAAGCGCACACAGAATCATAACGGCGCCGCCGATCAGCCAGGCAACAATGCCCAGCATCACGTTGCCGTTTGTGTAATTCAAAATGTCTTGCGCCTTGAAAAAAACACCCGATCCGATGACGATGCCAACCACCATACAGATGGCGGTAAACAGACCGTAGTGTTTTTGAAGCTTGTGGTCTTCCATGAAAGGATCTCCTTCGTTGATTGGTTGATTGGATTATATCATAGATGGCGGGAAAAGTAAATAGTCGGTCGGAAAATGTACCAACATTTATATGTGCCGGGAGACATTCCCTTATACAAAAAAGACGGAGAATGAATCTCCGTCTTCTTATTATATTTACATTATATGTGAAATTAAACCTCGGGGATTTCGATCTCGATCTCGTGACCAAGCTCTGCGGAGCGGCAGATACCGTCGAGGATCGCCTGATTGATAACGATCTGAGAGGAAGGAATGGGAGCCTTGCCGCCGTTCTTGCAAGCGTCGATGAAGGCACGGATCTTCTTCTCGAAGAGACTTGCGCCGTTGTTCTTCTGGATCGGAATCTCGGTTACGACCTGCTCGCCGCCTACCTCGTGGTAGATCTTGAGAGGACCGCCGATAGAGCCGTTCCAGCACTCGGTGGAGGGGATACGAAGACCGCCCTTGGTACCAAGGATCAGCGCATCGCCTGCGGTGTCCATATTCATAGCCCAGGAGATACGGAAGTCGAGCACGATGTCGCCCTCAAGACGAACGAAGCCTGCGGCGAAATCGTCAACGCCGAACTTCTCCGCGTACTCGGGGTGACCGCTCTTTACGTAGCTTACGTAGTTGGGATCGGTGCCGAAGAAGGCAGACTTATAGCCGGTAACGGTGAGAGGCTTGGGATAGCCAATGGCGTTCATCAGCATATCGAGAGAGTAGCATCCGATGTCACCGAGAGCTCCGATACCGCCGGTTTCCTTCTCAATGAAGGAGATGCCGAAGGGGGTGGGGATACCGCGACGGCGTCCGCCGCCGGTCTGGATGTAGTAGATCTTACCAAGCTCGCCGGACTCGACGATCTTCTTGATCATCTTCATATTCTCATCGAGTCTGGGCTGGAAGCCGATGGAAAGGATCTTTCCGCTCTTCTTCTCGGCCTTCATAACCTCATCGGCCTCCTCAAGGGTAACGGTGAAGGGCTTCTCAAGAAGCACGTGAAGACCGTTCTCAAGGGCGTAGATCGCGGGAGCCGCGTGCTGGGTGTTATAGGTACAAATGGTAACGCCGTCAAGCGCAAGAGACTTGTCGTCGATCATTTCCTTGTGGGATGCGTAGTCGGTCTTGGCACCCTCAACGCCCCAATCGGCGAAGAACTTGGCCGCCTTGCCGGGGATGAGATCACAACCCGCCACGATCTCTACGTCGGGCTGTGCCTTCAGTGCCTTCATGTGGGATCCTGCGATCCATCCGCATCCGATCACGCCGATACGGAACTTCTTGTTGGTGTCAATGGTAGTGGTTTCCTGTACTTCCTTGAAAGCGTCAAGACTGGTGTTGGTTGCCATATTCATAATCCTCCAAATATTTTTATAATCAATAACCTACGGATTTCAGATACTCGCGGCTCTTGGTCGCGCATTCTACGGGGGTAAGACCCATGCTGGGGTTGTCCTGCTCAACGACTACCCAACGGGCGCCTGCGTCAACAGAAGCCTCAAGAATGGCGGGGATGTTCTGCAGGCCGCTGCCTACAGGGCGGAATTGGAAGCCGGAGGGGCGCTTGGGAGCTTCGGGCTTGATGCCGATCAGCTCGTACATATCGTCCGACTTCTCGCCGTAGAAGTCCTTCAGGTGAACGACGGGCGCGCGGCCGGTGTACTTTCTTACGTATGCCGCAGGCTCCTCACCGCCAACGTTGACCCAACAGGTGTCAAGCTCGGTGCCGAGATACTTTGCGGGAACGGTATCGTAAAGGAGATCCAGCATATACGTGCCGTCGAACTTTACGAACTCAAAATCGTGGTTGTGGTAGAGAAGCTGAAGTCCGATCCTCTCAGCCGCCTCACCGACGGCGGTGGTCTTTGCGACCGCATCCATAAAGACCTCTTTGTTCTCGCGGTACTTGGCGTCCAGATACGGAATGACCACGTACTCACAGCCGATGGTCTTGTAGTTGGCAAGAACCTTTTCGGTGTTCGCAAGGAGCTCAGCCAAGGGAACGTGAGCCGAGATCGGAACAAGACCGATCTCCTCGCACATAGCCTTGATCGCTTCGGGCGCGTTGCCGAAGAGACCGGCAAACTCTACGCCGTCGTAGCCGAGGGCTTTTACCTTCTCAAGAGTGCCGCGGAAATCTTCTTTCGCCTCGTCGCGAAGGGAATATAACTGAATTGCTACGGGCAGTGCCATAAGGGTTACCTCCATTATGCAAAAAAATGGTGTCAGAGGGGGGAAAGTCCCCAGTCTGCTTCTACGTTAATTATAAGACAAAATTTGATGATATTCAAGTCACGTTAAGTTGAAAGCAAGACAAATATTGCGATTGACTGTCAAAAAAACACCGCCCAACTTGTGGAAAATACACAAAAAGACGCGCCGCCGCGCCGCAGGGTAAATCGGTTGCCGCAATGCCTTGACAACGGGCGGATTTTGTAGTATCATAATTGTGGTAACTTTTGAAAAGGAGATTTTTATCTATGACGTTTTTTGCATTGGCATTTCTCACGGTTGCGGTCCTCTTTTTTCTTCTTGGTTTTAAGGGGAAAATTTGGCGTATCAATAAAAAGCAAATTTTCAGTCTTGTTGGATGCTTGTGGCTGACGGCCACCGTGTTTGCCGTTGTTCCTACGGGACACACGGGTATCCTTACCACCTTTGGAAGAGTGGAAAACACCACTCTTGAGGCGGGGCTTCATTTCAAGATGCCCTATCAGAGCATCGTCGTTATGGATAACCGCACCCAAAAAGAGCAGTTGGAGCTGAAGTGCTTCTCCAGCGACATTCAGGAGGTCAGCATCAACTACTCTATCAACTATCAGATTGAGAAGGCCAACGCGCAGAAGATTTATAAGTCCATCGGTACCGATTATTATAACGTGGTGATGGAGCCCCGCATTCAGGAGGCAGTCAAGAGCGTGATCTCCAAGTATACCGCCGAAAGTCTGATCGAGCAGCGCGAGGTTTTGTCAGCGCAGATCACGGAGATCCTTGTGAAGGAGCTTGGCACTTATAATATTGAGGTTGTGAATACCGCTATTGAGGATATGGATTTCTCGGATGCCTTCACACAGGCGGTAGAGGATAAGCAGGTCGCGCAGCAGCAGCTTCTCAAGGCACAGACAGAGCAGGAGCAGCGCACTATGGAGCAGCGCGCCGAGGCCGAGCGTAAAGAGATCGCGGCAACCGCAGAGGCAGAGATCGCCATTATTCAGGCCGAGGCAGATAAAGAGGTTCTGAAGATACAGGCAGACGCCGCCGAGTACGCGGGACAAAAGGATGCCGCTGTGAATGAAGCGCTTGCCAAGTCCTTGACCGACATTCTTATCGAATACTATGAAATTCAGCGTTGGGACGGAAAGCTTCCCGACTACTACGTAACGGGCGTGGATTCCGTGAGCCCCATTCTCGGCTCGGTTGGATCGGATGCCGAATAAGGAGTGACTATGTGTAACGAAAACAAAGGACGGTTTATCGTCTTTGAAGGAATTGACGGCGCGGGAAAGACCACGCAGATCGAGCGCCTCGCGGCAAAGCTCCGCGCCGAGGGACGAAAGGTGACGGTCACCGCCGAGCCTACCGTTTCCGTCAGCGGCGGACTTCTTCGCGACGCCCTCGGCGGTCTGCAGAAAAGAACGGCTTGCGAGATGGCGGCCATGTTCGTACTTGACCGTGTGTTCCACAACGTGAATCCCGACGGCATACAGGCGATGATCGAGGCGGGATACGACGTGATCTCCGATCGCTATTACTATTCTTCCATGGCATATCAGGGAAGCCAGACCGACTTCGCGTGGGTAAGGGATATGAATCTGAACTGTCCCGAGATCCGCCGCCCCGATCTGTGTGTGTTCCTTGATCTTTCTCCCGAGGAGAGCCTTGCGCGCATCGGCCGAGACCGCACCCACACCGAGATCTACGAGAAAAAGGAGATCCTTGAAGCGGTGCGGCAGAAGTTCCTCCACGTATTTGAGGAGCTTGACGATAACGTAGCGATCATCGATACCACGGGGCACTCCATTGACGAGGTCGCCGAAATGGTGTCCGCGGCGGTGGAGACGCTGTAAAAAGAAAAGAGCCTTTTGGGGCTCTTTTTTTATGCGGTCTTCTTTTTGAAATTGATCTGCGAGAGAATAATGGCCACAAGCATCACGCCGCATCCCGCGAATTCGCGGAGGGAGAGGACGCCGTCCGGCAGGAAGAACACGCCGGCGATGGTGGCAAAGACCGCCTCAAGGCTCATAATAAGGGAGGCAATGGCGGGCTCGGTGTATTTTTGTCCCACCATCTGCAGGGTGTAGGCAACGCCGCAGGAGAGAACGCCGGCAAAGAGGATCTGCCAAAGGGCAAAAGGAACGTTCACAAGCTCGCCCGCGCCTTCAAACACCAGCATTGGGATGAAGGAAAACAGACCGGAGAACAAAAATTGCAGAGAGGCAAGCTTGAGGCAGTCCACCTTGGCAACAAAGTGATCCACCGCAAGGATCTGGAAGGAAAATACTACGCCGCAACCCAGCACGAGAAGGTCACTTGCGGCGAAGCCGCTGGTTTCGCCGTCCATACAAAGGAGATAGAGTCCCGCGCCTGCAAGAAGGATGCACGCCCAAAGAATGGGGGGCACCTTTTTGCCAAGGAAGAGTCCGAGAATGGGGACGAACAGAATGTACATCGCGGTGATAAAGCCCGCTTTTCCGCCGGAGGTTCCCATAGCAATACCCACCTGCTGAAGGCAGGAGGCCACGCAAAGGAAAAAGCCGCAGACGGCGCCGCCGAGAATCAGGGTCTTCGTGTCGGCAGGAGGGGACGCTTCAGCCGTCTTCTTTTTTTGCGCGTCGGTCAGAAGAATAACGGGCAAAAGCACAAGGCTTCCCACAATAGAGCGGGCAAACTGGAAGGCGTAGGGGCCGATGAATTCCATGGCGGTGTCCTGCGCCACGAAGGTGGTACCCCAGATGATGGTGGTGAGAAGCAAAAGAAGGCTTCCCATAGATTTCTTGTTTTTCATAGAACCTCTTTCTTATTTATGATAGCGAGTGCCGCGGGAGATGTTGAAGCAACGGTACAGCACTTCAAGCAGTAGCACGCGCATCAGCTGATGGGGGAACGTGAGCTCGGAAACCGAGAGGCGGAGATCGCAGATGGATTTGATGGAGTCGTCAAGTCCGTGGGAGCTTCCGATAATGAGGCAGACGGTGCCGTGACTGGCGGCAAAGCCGTCAAGCTTCCCGGCAAGCGCCTCGGAGGAAAATTGCTTGCCTTCCACACAAAGGGCGATTTTGGCGGCTCTTGGAGGAATGGCGGCAAGAAGCCGTCCCGCCTCCTCCCGAAGGGCGGCTTCGATCTCGACGGGCGAGGGATCGTCGGGCACCTTGTGCTCCTTCAGCTCCACGATCTCAAGGCGGCAAAAGCCGTTCAATCGCTTGATATATTCGGCGGCGGCATCCTTCAGATAGCCTTCCTTCAGGTTGCCGATGCAAAGAATTTTCACGTTAAGCATAGGGGTCTCCTTTTACGGTTCTTCCTCCTCCCACACAAGGCGGGTGGGACGGGACGGATGGGCGGCGACAAGAGAGAGGCGGCTGTCGCCAAGGGCGGCGAACACCTCGTCAAGAGCAAGATCGGGATGATTGTTCTTCTCGCTGAGGTGCGCCAAAAGAAAATGCTTGGTGCCGCGTTCGGCAAGCCTTGCGGCAAGCAGGGCGCAGTCGGTATTGCAAAGATGTCCGTGACGGGACAGGATTCGCTGCTTCAGGTGATACGGATAGGGGCCCGTTCGAAGCATTTCCACGTCGTGATTGGCTTCGATGACCACGGCCTCGCATCCAAGGAGTCCTGCCAAAACCTCGTCGGTAACGTATCCCACGTCGGTGGCGTAGCCGATACTGCGGAGGCTTCCGTTTTCCTCCCACTCCATACGGTAGCCTACGCTGCACGCGCTATCGTGGGGCGTAGGAAAGGAACGAACGGTCACGTTGCCCACCGTGAGGGTGAATAGCGGAGGATGGGGCATAAGGTTTTTCTGTATGTAGCCCGAGGGGATGGACGAAAGCTTATGTGCGCATCCGCCCGCCGCGTGGATGGGGAGCGCCAGATCCTCGCGAAGATTCTCAAGCGCCGATATGTGGTCACTATGCTCGTGGGTCAGAAGAATGGCGTCCAGGGTATCGAACGACTCACCTATTTCAAGCAGAGCCTTTCCGAGCGCACGGGCGCTTTTTCCCGCATCGATGAGAAGCTTTTGTCCGCCGCATTCAATAAAGACGGCATTGCCGCGAGAACCCGAAAATAAGGAACAGATCTTCATCAGCCGAGCGTGACGTCCATGCCGAGTGCCAACAAAAGGGTGTTCACCGAGGGGAGCACGTAAAGCTCAAGCATCTCAAGACCGAACACAAGGATCATAGGAATGAGAATGAGAAGCGCCCATTTGGATTTCTTGCGCCGTGCGGCAAGATCGTCGATGAAGGCTTGCTTCTGATCGAGACTCCATTCGGCGGGGAGCATTTCGGGTGTTACCCTGCCGGAGATGCTTCCCTTGTTATAAATGATGTACCAAAGGGCAACCACAAGGGTGATGACGGAATAGAGGATGACCCCGAACAGGTACATTCCAAGATTCTCAAAGAGCTTGAAGGCGGCGATGAAAATGATAATAAGACCTGCCAAGGTGGAAGCAAGGCGGACGTTAAAGCGGCCGAGGGCGGTCTTCAGATCGGGTTTGTTTTGCGGTGCTTGCTTTTTCAAGTGGATTCCTTTCTGCTTGGCAATATCCTCCATTCTTTATCATATAACAAAACGGAAAAGCGGATATCGCTTGGCATTTTTACGAATATGAATAGGGGCAGTTCTGCGGGAGCAGAACTGCCGATTTTGTTACAGAAGTCGGATGGCACCCTCGCCGCGAATGCGGAGAACGATGCAGGCACCTTCGCCAAATACACCGTCCATATAGGTGCGGAAGGCCTCGGCATCAGCGGTGGGAACGAAGGCCTGGATGGTACCGGCAAAGCCGCCACCGTGCACGCGCCACGCCGCCGTCTTGTCAGCAAGGAATTCCTCGGCAACGGCAAGAGCCAAAGACAGACCCTGCTCGGCTACGTTCTTGGTGGTGTATACGTTCTGCAGATAGCAGAAGGAAGAGCGTCCCGAGGACTTTACGCCCTCAAAGAAGCGGGGCAGATCGCTGTCAAGAAGCGCCTGCTTCTGGGAGGCAACTCTCTCGTTTTCGTTGAAAAAGTGGATGGCACGAAGGAGCGCGCGGTCTCCGCAAAACTCGCGGAGTGCTTTTGCGTTCGCAATAATTTCCCCAAGAGAAAGCTCACGGAGAAAGTTTTTCCCGAAGAAGGAAGCAACTTTTTTCATTTCCGCGGGAACGGAGGCGTAATCGTCAGTCAGATCCGCGTGATTGCCGCCGGTGTTTACGATACAGAGGTTGTAGCCTGCGGCGGTGATGTCAAAGGTCAGCTTGTCGATCTTGGGGGCGGTGGTGTCCGCAAAGTCGATGGCTACGATGCCGCCGGAAGCGCAGGCCACCTGATCCATAAGCCCACAAGGCTTGCCGAAGAACTGATTCTCGGCGTACTGTGCAAGCATCGCGATCTCCACGTTGTCAACGGCGCCGTCGTTGTAAAGATGATTGAGAATGTTTCCGATCATATCCT
>JAZLBM010000175.1:0-4040 GCA_045613705.1 Eubacteriales bacterium
GCCGCACCGATCCGGTGCGGCGGTTTTTCTATGCAAAAGGGTCTGTGCAAATGCACAGACCCCATTGACACGTATAAAGACAAAACGTTTCTGCCCTACGCACTCTCCCCAAGAGTGTCGGGCACTTGCCGCTCTTTTCTCTCCACCCACTCAAATATTTTCAAGCCCCCGTGAAGAGAAAATTCGGCTTGGGTTACCGACTGCGCAGACGAGCGATCAGATCCAAAACCAGATCGATATCGTCCTCTTCCAGCGTCTTCAGTCCCTCGAGCGCTCGCTTGATGCGGTTGGGAACATGATTGCTCCCGTCGAAGAACTCGCCAATCCCGATCCCGAAATAGTCGCAGATAGCAAACATCTCGGCAAGAGACGGCAAAGACTTTCCCGAAGTAATGTTGTTGACGTAGCTTTTGCTGTGCCCCAGATCGTAACTCATCTGGTACTCCGAGACCCCTTTTTTCAACCGCAGCTCGGTAATTCTTGCTCGCACCTCGTCAGCACGCATATTTCTCACCTCGCTTATTTTAATTATAAAGTGAAAATCATCGCCACTATAATGATTATAAATGTTATTATTCCACAAATGTACCGCTTAAAAATGTTATTATCCGCTCACAGACGATTTTTTGTGATTTTTAGCCGTTTTTGAAAGGTTGTTTGGTATGCGCCGCTTCAAGGAGCGTCTTCAAAATCAAAGAAAATTTGTTGAAAAAACTATATACTTTATGGAAAAACTGTGATATAATGTTGATATATATGACTAAATTCGGAGGATTCTGAAATGAAACAGCTTAATTTCGTCGTCTGCGGAGCAGGCTGCCGCGGCGCATCCGTAGCAAAAAGCGTTATTGTAAATCTTGAGGACGTTCGCATCACCGGTATCAGCGATCCCTATCTTGACAAGGCAGAAAAGCTTGCCGCCGATATCGAAGCAAAGACCGGCTACCGTCCCGAGGTATATGCCGATTCCACCGTTATGGTTGAGGCTCTTAAGCCCGACGTAGCATACGTAGCCACCAGCTGGGAGGCTCATACCGAGGTTGCCGTTATGGCTATGGAGCACGGCGTTGCCGTTGCTATGGAGGTCGGCGGTGCTCACAGCGAGGAGGAGTGCCGTTCCCTCATCGAGACCTGGGAGAAGACCCGCGTTCCCTTTATGTTCATGGAGAACTGCTGCTTCAACCGCGACGAGCTGTTCGCGCTGTCTCTTGCCAGAAACGGCGTACTGGGTAACGTGGTATACTGTCACGGCGCATACGGTCACGACCTCAGAAACGAGCTGGCATACGGCGACATCAAGCGCCACTACCGTCTCAAGCACTACTCCACCCGCAACTGCGAGAACTATCCTACCCACGAGCTGGGCCCCATCTGCCGCCTTCTCAACATCACCCGCGGCAACCGCATGGTATCCCTCGTATCCCGTTCCTCCAAGTCTCTTGGACTTCACGAGTACGTGCAGAACAAGCCCGAGCTTGAGTATCTTCGCGACCGCGAATTCGCTCAGGGCGATATCGTGGAGACCCTCATCACCTGTGAAAACGGCGAGCTGATCAGCCTTCGCCTTGACACCACCCTGCCCCGTACCTACTCCCGTGAGCTTACCGTTGCGGGCACCAAGGGTCGCTATGTTCAGGACACCAACTCGGTATTCCGCGACGGATGCAAGGAGACCTTCAACATCATCGAGGGCACCAATATGTATCTGAACAACGCCACCGAGCTGTACGATCCCTACCTGCCCGAGTTCTGGCGCAACATCACCGAGGAGCAGAAGAAGGCCGGCCACGGCGGTATGGACTACTTTGAGTTCCTTGCCTTCGTCAACCACCTCCGCGCAGGCGAGCCTATGCCCATCGACGTATACGAGGCCGCAACCTGGATGTCCATCACCTATCTGTCCGAGAAGTCTCTGGCAATGGGCGGCGCTGTGGTTGAGATGCCCGATTTCACAAACGGCGCGTACAAGACCCGCGTACCCTTCGACGTAGTAGAGCTCCCCAAGGTTGAGCAGTAATGGGATTTGACGTTGCCCTTTCCAACGTTCTTGTAACGTTGTTCTACATCATTCCCGGTTTTATTATTTGCAAAATGAAAAAAGCGTCGGCAGACCATCTGCCGACGCTTTCCGCCGTTCTCATTTACGTTTGCGGCCCCTGTATGACCATTTCCGCCTTCCTCGCCCTTGATTTTTCCTGGCGCGACCTTGCCAATATGGGAATCTTCTTCGTGGCGACTTTCCTGTTGCAAGCCGCCTTTATGGGGCTGATCTTCCTCCTCTTCCGCAAAAAGAGTGGAGAGAGCAAATACCGCATTCTGGCGCTTGGCTCGGTTATGGGCAACGTGGGATTCTTCGGCCTTCCCATCGTCAAGGCGCTGATCCCCGACAACCCCGAGGTCATGTGCTACGCGGCGGTCTACGTCATCTCTATGAACATTCTGGTGTTTACGGTGGGCGTCTTCTGCCTCACGGGCAAAAAGGAGACTATGACCCTTCGCGCCGCCATCTTCAACCCCAGTATGTTTGGTTTTGTTGTGGGTCTTGCACTGTATCTGCTCTCGGCCAACCGCTATATGCCTACCCTGCTTGTCAGCGGTCTTGGTCTGCTTGGCAATATGACCACGCCCCTTTGTATGATCATCCTCGGCATCCGTCTCGCCACGGTGCGCTTCGGAAGACTGTTTACCCGTCCCATCGTGTACGGCACTTGCCTTTGCAAGCTGCTTCTGTATCCCCTGTTTTGTTACGCGGCGGTGGTGCTTCTTCCCCTGGATCCTGCCTTCAAGGCGGCCATCCTCATTCTTTCGGCAACCCCGTGCGCATCCATCATCTTCAATATGGCGGAGATCCACCGAAGCGAGACCGAGCTTTCTGCCAATTGCGTGCTCGTCTCTACCCTTCTGTGCTTTATCACCATTCCGATCCTGACGTTAATTTTATGATTCAAGGGCTTCCTCGGAGGCCCTTTCCTTTTTGGCCATCTCCCGAAGAGCGGTAAGGGCGTCGGAAAGACCGCCCACCTCGTCGATAATGCCGTAGCGCACCGCCTCGGTGCCGTCAATGATGGTGCCCACGTCGTTTGCCATATCGTCGGGATTCATCATAAGCCTTGTGATGGTGTCGGCGTCAGCGTGAGAATTACGGCAAATAAATGCGGTGATGCGCTTTTGCATATCGGCAAAATAGCGAAAGGTCTGGGGCACACCGATGACGGTGCCGCTGATACGGACGGGGTGGATGGTCATGGTGGCAGAGGGCACGATAAACGACCGCTTCGCCGCCACGGCAAGAGGCACGCCGATGGAATGGCTTCCCCCCAGCACCAGGGAAACCGTGGGCTTTGACATAGACGCGATCATCTCGGCAATGGCAAGCCCCGCTTCCACGTCCCCACCGATGGTATTGAGCAAAATCAACAGGCCTTCGATCTCGTCACTCTCCTCAATGGCGGCAAGCAAAGGGATCACGTGCTCGTATTTGGTGGTCTTCTGCGTCTCCCCCGCCACCGTGTGTCCCTCAATAAGACCGATGACCGACAGAAAATGAAAGGTCTCCCCGTCCTTTCGGCTCACCACACTTCCGCCCTTCATAATATCGCCCGCCGCCGTCTCCTCGGCTACTTTCTTTTCACTCTTTTCCTTTTCTGCCATATTACGTATCCTTTCTTTTTCAAATTTTGATTTATCGGTGTGTTAGCACTCGCGTCGAAAGCCTTCCCTATGATAGGGAAGGTGTCGCGGAACGCGACGGATGAGTGTGCGCCGATTGTAATAATGATAAGGCTTCGCACCCTCATCAGTCGCCTACGGCGCCAGCTTCTCCATCTCGGAGAAGCCTTTAAAAAGCAACTGCGAACTCACCGCTAAACATCAATTTATCCCTTTTCATATTTGCTCCCCTTCTATTCTTGCCCGAAATTGTTAAAAAAATTACAATTTTCTTCAAAATCGGCATTTACAAGCGGAGAAAAATGTGCTATAATCTATTATGTATGTTAAGTATTGCCCGATGGGCAAAATCCAATCAAGAAAGGCTACTG
>JAZLBM010000176.1:0-3722 GCA_045613705.1 Eubacteriales bacterium
AAATTTTGATTTATCGGCATGTTCGCAGTCGCTCTGTAAGGCTCCCTCCGGGAGGGAGCTGGCGCCGAAGGCGACTGAGGGAGCACGCGTGACAAAGCCTTTTGCGCCTTGGTATGGCAAGCGTTTGTCACTTGTACCGCAGGCTCCTTCCGCCTCGCATTCGCTCGGCACCTCCCTCCCGGAGGGAGGCTATTCGCTCGCCATGAACAGACCGATAAACATCAATTTATCATCTCATCAAAAAAGCCCCGCAGAGATTCTCTGCGGGGCGAAGGTTTTATTTGAAGTATTGGTAGCCGTCGAAGTATTCGATCAGGGCGTAGGTATTCTTATTGAGCATTGCCAACTGATCGGTGAAATCGCTATAGGCGGTGAAATCGTTGTTTCCGTCGACGATTCCCTTATTGGAGCTCTCTCCGTTCTCTACAAGCGGGTCGTTATCGATAAACTGGAACTGCATCCAACCGATACTGTTCTTGCACTGCAGAAGCTTCAGCGTATAGTTCTGATAGAAATATCCGCGCTCGGTCTGGGTAGCAACCACCCACCCCGCACCGTCGTTATTGGTGAAGGCGTTTCCGTTCAGATCCACCGCGTCGTCGCCCTTGGAATAGAACTCGGTAACAAGGAAGGGCTTGCCCAGCCAAGCGCCGATCTGGTCAAGGGTGGGGCGTCCGTTCTTGGTAGCGCGACTTGCAGGAACCTCCCACTCGTGGTAGTAATTGATACACATAACGTCACACCAGTAACCGGCAAAGCGGATCATCCACTCCCACTTGGAGCAGTCGATGAGGAAGCGCTGACCGAAATACAGACGGTCGGGATCGTACTTCTCGATCGCCGTCTTACAAACGTAGAAATAGCGATCGTAGATGAAGCCCTTGAAAACGTCAAAGAGATCGAAGCCCAGCTGCTCGCTGTACTTGCTGATGTCCTGCACGGAGGGATTGCTCTCGCCCGTCATATTCTTGTACCACGTCCACGCGCAGGCATAGGAATATACGTTCACGTCCACGGTGTGGTCAAGGGTCAGATAGGAGGCCAGCATTCTGTCGCTGACGTTGATCTCGTTATCGGTGATATAGCCGATGATGTAGGGCTTGCCCGCATTATTGGTCGCCGCGGTCTTGGCCTTGGCATCCATATAGTCCACAAAGTCGGGATTGAACACGGGCATTGCGCCGCCGACGAAGGAAGGAATGCCGGAGCCGGGCAGAAGCGCGCCGATCTCGTTGGCATAGGAGGACATACCGCTGATACCATAGAGGTTGGGGATCATCTCCTCCACCTTGCGGGAAACGGCCGCTACGGCATAGGTGGCGTTGATGCCCAGGTCGTTCTTTGCCCAACGGGTCGCCGCGATGGCCCACTTTTCAAGAGAACCGAAGCGCGCGAGCGCCGTTGCGGTCTGATTCTTGGAATAGGAGGTCTCGGAGGTACCGTAGCCGTACTTGAAGTGGGTGGTGCCGTGGATGTGCACCAGGTTACCCGTGGGATCCACCAGCCACCAACGGCCGTTGATCCGGGTGGTGTAGTAGTAACCGGTAGCCTCCTGCTTTTCCTTGGGGGTAGCGCCACCGTACACGTCTACGTCGTAAACGTATTCGGTGTATCCCTCAAGGTCGGAAACAAGACGGGTGGACTGGGCGATAATATCCTTACCGCTGTTACCCTTTCTTGCCATGACCGTGGTGTTATATTCCTCGGGGTTGGTAACCACCGTCTCGTAGTCGTAGTCACCCTTGGCGAGGATCTCTTGGTAGCGCACGTACCACGAATCGTACATCTGTTGCGCATAGTCCCAGAGAGCCGCGTTCTTCGCGTCGTCGCTCACAAGCTTGGTCTCGTAGTTGTACTCCGAGGAGGTGCTTCTGGCGATGAGTCGGGGACGGGCGTGGGGATTGTCGTTATGCACCGAGGTCACGTAGCACTGAGAATTGGTGGTGCCGCTCATAACCAGTCGGAAGGCGATCTGGGTGCGCCCCTCGTCGAGGGCGTCAAAAACGGCGTTCGATACGTCCACCTGGCAGGTACCCGAGGAAGGCACGTAACCCTTTCCGTCGGGATCGTTCTCCTCAAAGGTGGGCGCCGAGTTGTAGGTTACCGTCTTGGGATCCCAATCGTAGGGGATCTCGTAAGCATAAACGTACAGATCCTCACCCTTGGACGAGCCGCCGCCGTTGGAGGAAAAGTTCAGATACAGATAGACCGTCTGCATACCGAAAAGATCCATATTGCTGATATCGAACTTAACGAGAATGTCACGGCGGTAGTTGCCCGTGTCCTTCTTGAACTCCATCGATCCGCTGTCCTTCTTGGTCGCGTAGAAGTTCTTGCTCGCGCTGTCGCCACCGCGGATGTATACGTCGTCCTTGGCCTGGGCCTTGGCAATGCTATCGTCGCCATTCACCGCCGTGCTGACAAGCTCGTCAGTCAACACCACAGCCGTATTCTCTGCCTCGCTCACGGGCGCATTGACCGCGGCACCGCAGGAAACGGTGGACAAAAGCATGACCGTCACCAGAATCAATGTTACAATTCGCTTCATCTTGGATTCCTCTCTTTGCTTTTCTATCTTTCGATAGACTGATACAGATACATTGTACTATACCACACCCGACCCGTCAAGTCCACGGGATCGGGGTTGCACGATTTAACATATTTTTTGACCGATTTAACCAAAAACAGAGATTTTTATAGTAAAAAACAAAAACAAAAAGACCGCTTATGCGGTCTTTTTGCTGGGAGCTATCTTAGCCGTTCTTAGCAGCGTTAAAGCACTCGCTGCAGTATACGGGACGATCCTCACGGGGCTGGAAAGGAACCTGACATTCCTTGCCACAGGTTGCGCAAACAGCTGCGTACATCTGGCGCTCGCCTCTGTTACCGGTTGCTGCCTTGCGGGCATCACGGCAGGGCTTGCAACGAAGAGGCTCGTTGGTGAAACCCTTTTCAGCGTAGAACTCCTGCTCTCTTGCAGTGAAGGTGAACTCCTGTCCGCAATCCTTGCAGACCAAAATCTTGTCGTTGTACATGAAATACCTCAATCCTTTTCGTGCGGTGTCGGGCACCACATCTATTATTCTTATGATACACTAATTTTTGGGGGATGTCAAGGCTTTTTTGAATTAATTTGCATTATTTTTTAAATATTTTTCAAGATTCTTTCGTTTTTCCGTCGAAAATCTGTTACTTTTGCCGAATTTTCACGAAAGCAGCTGTTGCTTGTGGTATTGGAGCATATACAGGTCGTAATATTTGCCCTTTTTGTCCAGAAGCTCGAAGTGTGTTCCCTCCTCCACGATCTCGCCGTGAGAAAGAAGAATGATCTTGTCGGCGTGCTGAATGGTGGACAGTCTGTGCGCGACCATCAGCATAGTGCCGATGTTCATCATGCGCTCAAGAGATTCCTGGATCAGCTGCTCGGTCTCGGTGTCGATGTTGGCGGTGGCCTCATCCAAAATCATAATTTCGGGCTTGTGGATAATAGTTCGGGCGAAGGACAGAAGCTGACGCTGACCTGCGGAGAAGTTGTTACCTCTCTCGCGGACTTCTTCGTCAAGACCGCCCGAAAGCTTTTCCACAAACTTGTCGGCGTTCACGTATCGGCAGGCCTCCATGACCGCCTCGTCGTCCACGCCCTCCTTGCCAAGCAGAATGTTGCTTCGGATGGTGCCCGAGAAGAGGAACACGTCCTGCAGCATCTGACCGAAATGGCGGCG
>JAZLBM010000177.1:0-1558 GCA_045613705.1 Eubacteriales bacterium
CATTTCGAGGCGGGCGGCCAATGGCCGCCCCTACACTCAGCTCTGCATAGACACACCGACAAATCAAAATTGGAAAGCAAAAAATCCCCCGCCGGCAAGCGGGGGATTCGTATAAACATTCAAATTACAGACGTTCTTCGGTTTCCTTCTTGATCTTGGCGATAAATTCGTCAAGCGACATAACAAGCGTCTCGCCGCCGTCGCGCAGACGAACCGAAACCGTGCCGTCCTCGGCCTCCTTCTGACCGATAACCAGCATATAAGGTACGCGGTCAACCACCTGAGCCTCGCGGATCATATAGCCGATCTTTTCGTTTCTGTCGTCAAGCTCCACGCGGATCTTGGCATCGCGAAGTGCCTCATAGACTTTCTTACCGTACTCGGCGCACTTCTCGGAAACGAGAAGCACCTTAGCCTGCGTGGGCGCAAGCCATACCGGGAACTTACCTGCAAAGTGCTCGGTGATAACGCCGATAAAACGCTCGATCGAGCCAAAGCATACGCGGTGGATCATAATGGGTCTCTGCTTCTCGCCCTTGTCGTCGGTATACTCAAGCTCGAAGTTGATGGGCATCTGGAAGTCAAGCTGAATGGTACCGCACTGCCAGGTTCTTCCCAGCGAGTCCTCAAGGTGGAAATCGATCTTGGGACCGTAGAACGCACCATCGCCCTCATTGATGATGTAAGGCAGACCCAACTTTTCGAGCGCGCCCTTAAGGCCATTGGTTGCTGCCTCCCAATCCTCGTCACTACCCATACTGTTCTCGGGACGAGTGGAAAGCTCCACGGTATACTTGAAACCAAACTTGTTGTATACCTCGTTGATAAGGTGAACTACGCTCACGATCTCCTCAGTGATCTGCTCGCGGCGCATAAAGATGTGCGCATCGTCCTGCGTGAAACAACGAACACGGAAAAGGCCATGAAGTGCGCCCTTCAACTCGTGACGGTGAACAAGCCCCAGCTCACCCACGCGCATCGGAAGCTCACGGTAGCTGTGAGGCTGGCTGCGATAAACCATAACGCCACCCGGACAGTTCATAGGCTTCACGCAGTAGGTCTCCTCGTCGATGATGGTGGAGTACATATTGTCCTTGTAGTGATCCCAGTGTCCGCTGGTCTCCCACAGGTGACGGTTCATAATAAGAGGTGTGGAAACCTCAACGTAGTTCTCACGGGTGTGGATCTCACGCCAGTAATCAATCAGCGTGTTCTTAAGAGTCATACCCTTGGGAAGGAAGAAGGGGAATCCGGGGGCCTCATCGCAAAGCATGAAAAGACCCATCTCCTTACCGATACGGCGGTGGTCGCGCTTCTCTGCTTCCTCAAGAAGCTTCATATGGTTGTCAAGCTCCTCCTGCGTACGGAAAGCCACGCCCTTGATACGGGTGAGCATCTTGTTGTTCTTGTCGTTCTTCCAATACGCGCCCGACTGACCAAGTACCTTGAAGGCCTTGAGAGCCTTGGTGTAGCAAAGGTGGGGACCCGTGCACATATCCACGTAGTCGCCCTGTGTGAAGAAGCTGATCTCCGCATCCTCGGGAAGATCGGCAATGTG
>JAZLBM010000178.1:0-2357 GCA_045613705.1 Eubacteriales bacterium
GTACAAGTGACAAACGCTTGCCATACCAAGGCGCAAAAGGCTTTGTCACGCGTGCTCCCTCAGTCGCCTTCGGCGCCAGCTCCCTCCCGGAGGGAGCCTTTATTGTACATCTCAAACAGTTCGATAAATCAAAATTTGAAACTCTCTTATTGCTTCCCTTTCACCGCGGCGACCACGGAATAGGGGAGCTTACGCGCCTCGCGTGCGGAGAAATCGGCGTGCATGGCATCCTCAAAGGCGGCAAGTGCGGTCGCGTCAAGGAAGGTTGCCACGTAGCCGTACAATACGCGGAAGGCATCGGTCTGGGACAGCTTTCGCACGCTTCGTCCATCGGTGGCTTCAAGATAAGACAGAAGCCCATCGTAAAAATCAAAGGGAGAGGGCGACGCGGCAATGCCCACCGCAAGGCAACGGGCAAAGCTTCCGCTACTGTAATAGCGGTCAAGCAGATCGGCGATCTGCGACAGGCGGTACAGCTCGTCGCGGCTCATATCGGCGGTGGCCAGCACCGTGTAGGGCGGCTTTGACATATACACCATACCGTATTTTTCTGCATCGCGGCGAAGGGTCGTGCCGTGAAGCAGCTTGAGAAAGCCCAGCTGCAGCATATCGCAACAGAAATAGGCGTCGTTAAAGGACTTTTTGAAGCGCTCGTAGGTCTCGTACGGAAGTCCCGCAATGAGATCCAGATGCACGTGGATGTTGCCCATCTTATGGATGCGCTCGGTGGCGGCAATGACCGCAGCGGCGTCAATGTGCCGCGAAACCTCACCAAGTGTCCGCTCGTTGGTGCTTTGAAGCCCGATCTCAAGCTGGATCTTCCCCTTGGGCATCCTTTCGAGCACCGCGAAGCTCTCCTCGTCAAGAAGCGAGGCGCATATCTCAAAATGATAGGTCTTGGTATATTTCTCGTCCGCAAGCGCCGACCAGATGGCCGAGGCGCGTTTTTTGTCGAAATTAAAGGTTCGGTCAACGAATTTGATGACCTTGATGGGCTTCGAGAGGCGTTCAAACGCCGCAAGATCCTCGAGGGTCTGCTCTACGGTCTTTGCGCGCACGCCCTGCATCGCCGAGGAAAGACAGTAGGCGCAACGGTAAGGGCAACCGCGGGAGGATTCGTAATACAGCATCTCCCCCGCCGCGTAATCGTCGCCGTACAGAATGCCCTCGTCCTGCATCACCGCGGGACTTGCGCCGTGAAGAATGCGATCGGTGACCTCGCCGCGGCAAAGCGACAAGAGGATGTCCTCACCCTCACCGCACACGATGTGATCAATAAAGGGCATATCCTGGAAGCGATCGGTGTCAAAGGACACCTCAGGGCCGCCAAGCACGATCTTGCAATCGGGCAGAAGAGCCTTCAGGTCCTCCGCAAGGCTCAGCATCTCGGTGATATTCCAGATGTAGCACGAAAATCCGTACACGTGGGCGCGTGCGCGATACAGCTCCTGCAAAATATCGTCACGGCGATCCTTCAGGTTCTTTTCCACAAGTGCTACCTCAAAATCGGCGCGCAAAAGGGGCGACCGCAAGCATCGGATCGCAAGATTGGTATGAGAATAAGAGCCGTTCAAGGCAAAAAGCAGGATCTTCATCGTCGCACCTCGTTCTTCCTCTATTCTATCAAAAAACGAAGAAAATTACAAGTTTTTTGCATAAAATTCCGTTGACACCTCCCCTGCCCCGTGCTACAATAAGGTAATGACCCGCAAGGAGGCAAATGCAATGATCATAATTCGGGAAAACGGACTTTGCGCGTATTTTGACGTCAATGACCTTGGCTATCTGAAGTTTTACGGTATTCGTGAGGCACACAAGGATGCCCCCACGCCCCTTGAAAAAGAAAAAATGATGTACGACCCTTGGGAGATCAAGACCACGGGCTCCTCGACCCGCTCCTCTCGCGGCGGAAAGGCCCACGGCTTTCTCTGCCCCGACCGCCCCAAGTATGTGTCCTATGAGTGCCAAGAAGCGCCTCTTGGGAAGGAATATATCTTCCATCTGCAGTCCGCCGCTCTCGCCGTGCGTCTGCACTACCTCTTCGTCACGGGCACCAAAACGGTGCGTGCCTGGACGGACGTCACCAACACCACAAAGCACGCGGTGGGACTTGAATATATCGCGTCCTACGCCCTTATGGGCATCGCCGACCGACGCACCGCGGGCATGGACGAGGATCTGCACCTCATGATCCCCCACAACGGTTGGTGCCGCGAGTTCAATTGGACGGACAACACCCTCTCAGAGCTTGGCTATCACCCCCATCAGGCGCAGTCCACCTTCCGCTTCCTCGTCTCCAATACGGGAAGCTGGTCGACCAAGGAATATCTGCCGATGGGTTGTATGTACAGCACCGC
>JAZLBM010000179.1:0-2108 GCA_045613705.1 Eubacteriales bacterium
GAGGAGCTGATCGAGCGCCACCCCTTTGACGGCGTGGTTCTCATCGGCGGTTGCGACAAGAACGTGCCCGCCCAGCTGATGGCGGCGGTTTCTGCCAATAAGCCTACCATTTATCTGCCCGGTGGCGCTATGCTTCCCGGAAGCTACAAGGGACAGACCCTTGTGTGCGGCACCGACAGCTTCCATCTTTATAACCGTTATACCTCGGGTGAGATCACCCTTGAGGAGATGACCAAGCACGAGGGATGCCTCTACGGAAGCGCAGGCGCGTGCCCCATTATGGGAACGGCCAACACCTGTCAGACCCTTACCGAGGCCATGGGTATCGCATTGCCCGATTCCGCCTCCTGCCTTGGCGTTTCTGCCGAGAAGATGCGCATCAGCGAGATGACGGGTCGTAAGATCGTTGAACTGGTTGAAAAGGACATCCGATGCCTTGACATCATCAATCGCAAGTCCCTTGAGAACGCCATCCGCGTGCTTATGGCAACGGGCGGCTCCACCAACCTGATCCTTCACCTGACGGCCATTGCCGCGCGTGCGGGCATCAAGCTGGATCTGATGGATTTCGAGCGCATCAGCCGAGAGACTCCCGTGCTTGTCAACGTCAAGCCTCACGGAACGGGCAACGTGGGTATCAGCTTCCACGATGCGGGCGGTGTTGCCGCACTTATGAAGGAGATGGAGGCAAGCCTTCACACCGATTGTCTTACCGTTACGGGCAAGACGGTGGGCGAGAACCTTGCCGACGCCGATATGCCTTACGACACCGACGTGATCCGTCCTCTTGACAATCCTCTTGAGGAGAAGGGCGGTATCGCGGTACTCTTCGGTAACCTTGCTCCCAAGGGCGCGGTCATCAAGCGTAGTGCCGCAAGCAAGAATCTTCTGAACCATAGAGGCCCTGCAAAGGTCTTTGAGAGCCTTGAGGAGTGCCAGAAATATCTGCTTGACGAGAACTCCGACATTGACCTTGACACCGTGATCGTGCTTCGCGGCTTCGGCCCCGTGGGCGCGCCCGGTATGCCCGAGAACGGCAACTTTATGCCCCTGCCTCCCAAGTTCAAGAAGGCGGGTGTCAGCGACTTCGTTCGTATCACCGACGCCAGAATGTCGGGCGGATGCTTCGGTACTCAGGTGCTTCACGTAGCCCCCGAGAGCGCGGTGGGCGGCCCCCTTGCGGCGGTACGCGACGGTGACATTATCCATCTTGACGTAGACAACAACCTCATTGAGATAGAGATCTCCGACGAGGAGATGCAGGCGCGTCTTGCCGACTTTACCCCCAAGAATCACCCCGACATCAAGCGCGGCTTCCTGCGCAACTTTATCGATAACGTGACCCAGGCGGACGAGGGCTGCGACCTTACCTATATGCAGTACGTCCCCGAGGAAAAGTAAAGGAGAATCATTATGAAAGAAATTAAGGGAATTTGTCCGATTATTGCTACCGCCTTCACCGAGAACGGCGAGGTGGATTACGTAAGCCTTGAGAAGGAGATCGAGCATCTCATCAAGGGCGGATGCCACGCGGTGACCCTCTTTGGTATCGCGGGCGAGTATTATAAGCTGACCGACGAGGAGCGCTTCAAGATGGCAGAGCTGACCATCGCGACCTGTCGTCGTCTTGGCGGTACGTCCATTCTTTCCGTGACCGATCACGCCACCGAGATCGCCGCCGTGCGCGCTAAGCAGTTTGCCGATATGGGCGCGGACTGCCTGATGATGCTCCCCCCCTTCTTCCTCAAGCCCGGCGCGGGATGGCTCTACGATCATATGAAGGCCATTGCAAACGCCGCGCCCAACACGGCTATTATGGCGCAGTACGCCCCCGAGCAGACGGGTGTTGCCATCGGCCCCGACGTGTTTAAGAAGCTGGGCGAGGAGTGTCCCAATATCATCTACTATAAGATCGAGTGCAAGCCCGCAGGTCCTTACATCACGAAGCTCCTGCAGATCGCCAATCCCGAGACCACCAAGATCTTCGTTGGTAACGCAGGCTTCCAGCTCATTGAGGCGATGGACAGAGGCGCTATCGGTGCTATGCCCGGTTGCTCGATGTACGATGCTTACCTTGATATCTACAACCACTACGTGGATGGCGACCG
>JAZLBM010000180.1:0-4175 GCA_045613705.1 Eubacteriales bacterium
CGACTTCACCCTCACGGACAAGGACGGTCACGCCGTTTCCCTTTCGGATTTTGCGGGCAAGAAGGTGGTTCTTTACTTCTACCCTAAGGACAACACCCCCGGATGCACCCGTCAGGCCTGCGCCTTTGCGGGCGCTTACAGCGAGTTTCAGAAGCGGGACGCGGTGGTCATCGGCGTCAGTCGCGACAGCGTTGCCTCCCACGTGAAGTTTGCCGAGAAGTATTCTCTGCCCTTCATTCTCCTTTCCGACCCCGACCTTGAGGCGATCCGGGCATACGGCGTATGGCAGGAGAAAAAGCTTTACGGCAAGGTCAGCATGGGCGTGGTGCGCACCACGTTTCTCATCGACGAGAACGGTGCTATCGAGGCGGTTATGCCCAAGGTGAAGCCCGACACCAACGCCGAAGAGATCCTGGCTATGCTGGGATAAGACCGCCCCGCCGACACATATTCACTCCAAAAAATGCATATTTGCATATTTATACATCGTTTTGCCGTCGTTTTTTTCAATTCGACGGCAATTTTTTTGTCAAAACCTCTTTTTTGTGAAAAAATATTCAGTTTTTTGAAAAAATATTGCCAAAATAACTTGACATATTTGAAAAATGCTGTATACTATACGTATCAATATTTTTTTGGAGGACTTTCCCATCATGAAATTCATCAAGTTCATGACCCTCGCCCTTTCCGTTCTGCTTTGCATCGGTGCATTCGCAGGATGTGGTGCAGAGGTCAACTACGCAGAAAACAACACCGAGTTCGTTATCGGACTTTCCGGCCCCCTTACCGGTGGCGCCGCTATGTACGGTCAGGCAGTTGCTAACTCCGCACAGCTTGCAGTTGACGAGATCAACGAAGCCGGCGGTCTCAACGGCATTAAGTTCAAGCTGATCGCATCTGACGATATGCACGACGCAACCAAGGTTGCTCCTACCTACGCTACCATGCTTGAGAGCGGTATGCAGGTATCTCTCGGTACCGTAACCACCGGCCCCGGCCTTGAGTTCAAGAATCTGTCCAACGATGACAACGTATTCTTCCTTACTCCCTCTGCTTCCGGTGACAAGATTCCCGAGTTTGCAAACGGCTACCAGATGTGCTTCGCAGACGGTAACCAGGGTAAGGTTGCCGCTGAATTCGTAAGCGCAAACTTCGCAGGCAAGACCATCGGCGTATTCTACAAGGCTGACGATTCTTACTCCAAGGGTATCTTCGATCAGTTCAAGGAGAACCTTTCCGATTCCGTTACCATCGTTGAGACCAGCTTCACCGACGCTAACGCAACCGACTTCTCTACCCAGATCGACACGCTGAAGAGCTATGAGTTCATCTTCATGCCCATCTACTACACTCCTGCTTCCCTCTTTATGCAGCAGGCTAAGGATATCGTTTCCGCTTCCACCGTTTACTACGGATGCGACGGCTTCGACGGTATCGACAGCATCGACGGCTTCGACATCAACTCCATTCCTCAGGCCGTTACTATGCTTTCTCACTTCAACTCCAAGGCTACCGACGGTAAGGCAAAGGAGTACATCGACAAGTATACCACCAAGTATCCCGGCGCTCCCCTGAACCAGTTCGGTGCTTCCGCATATGACTGCGTATACGCAATCTACAATGCAATGAAGGCTGCTGTTGACGCAGGCACCGAGATCCCCGTAAACATCAGCGCTTCCGATCTCTGCGAGATCCTGAAGGCTCAGTTCAATGGCGGCTTCACCTTCACGGGTGGCGCTACCGGTGACTCCATCAAGTGGGAGACCAACGGATACGTTAACAAGGCTGCTATCCAGTACGTAATCAAGGAAGCTTCCGCTAACTAATCCGGAAAGCTAAACAAACAGAATATAACTGCATATACCCTAACCCGGTATATGCAGTTATGATTTTTTATGTAAGGAAACATTATGGAAATTTTGTTATCAACATTGATCAACGGCTTGAGCCTTGGCGGCATTTACGCCATGATCGCCCTGGGTTATACCATGGTTTACGGCATCGCAAAGATGCTGAACTTTGCCCACGGTGACGTTATCATGGTGGGTGGCTACATCATTTACGTGTTTATGGCCACCAACAATCCCCTGCTCGCAATTGCTATGGCGGTGGTCTGCTGTGTTATCCTGGGCGTCGTTATGGAAAAGGTGGCGTACAAGCCCCTCCGTGGCGCATCGCCTCTTGCCGTTCTGATCACGGCTATCGGCGTCAGCTATCTGCTTCAGAGCTTGGCGCAGATCATCTTCGGCTCTGCCAATAAGATGGTCACGGTATACGAATTCGGCGCGGTATCCTTCCTTGGCGTAACCGTACAGATCTCGGCGCTGGTAACCCTTGCCGTCACCTTCGTCGTTATGGTAGCTCTTACTATGTTCGTCAAGTACACCCGCCTTGGTCGCGCGATGATCGCCGTTTCCGAGGATAAGGGTGCGGCACAGCTGATGGGTATTAACGTGAACAGCATTATTACCATTACCTTCGCAATCGGCTCTGCCCTTGCCGCTCTTGCCGGTCTCTTCTATCTTCTGAAAGCTCCCAGCGTTTCCAACACTATGGGCGCTATGCCCGGTATCAAGGCGTTTACCGCGGCGGTTATCGGCGGTATCGGCTCCATCCCCGGCGCAATGCTCGGCGGTATCCTTCTGGGTCTTGTTGAGTGTATCTCTTATAAGATCACGGCCATCGCCCCCTACACCGACGCCATCGAGTTCTCCATTCTGATCATCATTCTTCTTGTAAGACCTACCGGATTCCTCGGTAAGAAACGGAGGGAAAAGGTATGAGAATCGGAAAATTCAAGCTTAACCATTACATCAACTACATCGTCATCGGTCTGCTTACCGTCGTGCTCGGCGGTATCGCGCTTGCGGGCGGACGCTTTGACAACTCCCTGCTTTTCCTTCTGGAGAAGATGGCCATCAGCATCATTCTTGCCGTGTCCCTGTCCCTTGTGGTGGGCTTCCTCGGCGAGCTGTCGCTGGGTCACGCGGGCTTCATGTGCGTAGGTGCTTACCTTGGCGGTAAGATCGCCGCAGTTCTTGTTCCCAGCCTTGGCAACGGCCTTCTGACCTTCGTGATCTCTCTTCTTGTGGGTGGTGGTGTCGCCGCACTCTGTGGCGTGATCATCGGTCTCCCCGCCCTTCGTCTTCGCGGTGACTATCTGGCAATCGTTACCCTTGCCTTCGGCGAGATCGTAAAGTCCATTTTCCAGAACACCTCGAGCGATTCCTTCGGCGGCGCCCTTGGTCTTAACACCCCCCGTTACGACAAGAAGTATCTCTTCATCATTGCCTTCGTGCTGGTGCTTATTACCCTTGCGATTGTGCAAAACTTCATTCGCTCCAAGCACGGAAGAGCGGTCACCGCTATCCGTGACAACGAGATCGCGGCACGCGCAACCGGTATCAACGTTACCAAGTACAAGCTGATCGCCTTTACCCTTTCGGCAACCTTCGCCGGCATCGCGGGCGTGCTTTACAGCTTCAGCAACTACACGGTACAGAGCGCCAAGTTCGGCTACAACTATTCCATTGAGATCCTGGTTATGGTGGTTCTCGGCGGTATGGGTAGCATCAACGGTTCTATTCTCGCAGCCGCACTCATCACCTTCCTCAACACCAAGCTTGCCACCGTGCTTACCGGTGACCTTGCGGTGCTTCAGAACCTGCTTTACGCGCTGATCCTCATCGCCATCGTCATTTACAACAATGCCCCTGCGCTGAAGGGATTCCGCGATAAGTACAACCTCAATCTGCTTCTGAAGAAGCTCTTCAAGCACGATCCGGCTCATATGAAGGATGACGCCGCCAAGTGGGACGTTGTTCCTACCAAGATCGAGATGAACGAGGTGCTTTCCATCGACCTTACCCCTCAGGATAAGCAAGATTACACGGGAAACGGAGGGGATAACTGATGACAGACTACATTCTTGAAACAAAGGATCTCGGTATCACTTTCGGTGGACTGAAGGCGGCACAGAACGTCAACATCCGCATTGAAAAGAACCAGATTTACGGTCTGATCGGCCCCAACGGCGCGGGTAAGACCACCATCTTCAATCTTTTGACCGGTGTGTACAAGCCCACCGCGGGCACCTTCTATCTTGACGGCGAGGAGCTGAAGGGCCTCTCCCAGGACAAGATCAATCACAAGGGAATCGCCCGTACCTTCCAGAA
>JAZLBM010000181.1:0-2681 GCA_045613705.1 Eubacteriales bacterium
GCGCACATTTTTTCAAAATTGCCCGCAGGGGACAAAAGTTCAGGTCTTCTTTTCATATGGTTCCTCTTTTTTATGATGGGAAGTTCAAATTTTGATTTATCGGTGGGTTTGATATGGCTAAGCAGAAACGAAACCGTACCCACATAACCGTAGGGACAGGCGTCCTCGACTGTCCGAAAACGAAGAGAATTGATTTTGTTTGCGGCTGTGCATAAACACCTTCTACAAAAGGATTTCATCAATTTTGAAATTGCAAAATCCATTGTCGCGGACAGTCGAGGACGCCTGTCCCTACAGTGTTTAGATCAAATTCGTTCGTTTGCAAATAGCTATAACTCACCGCTAAACATCAATTTAATGAAGAAACACCAAGATTGCTCTTGGTGTTTCTTTTTATAAAAGTATAAAGTGGTTTTTGTGGGAGTCGAGGATTCCTTCCTTTTTCAGCCTTCCGATCTCGGCGGAGAGTCCGCTGCGGTCGACCTCAAGGTAATCGGCAAGCTCCTGGCGATCGAAGGGGATATCAAAGCTGTGGCGCCCTGCCTTCTGCGCCTCGATGGCAAGATAGGCCAACAGCTTCTCGCGCGTGGTGCGCTTGGACGTCACCTCGATGCGCTGATGCAGACGGAGGGACTTTTTGGCAAGCCCCTTCATCAAATTGAAGATGAGCTGCTGATGGAAGCCGCAATTGTTGTGGCAGGTGTGGAGGATATGGGAGCAATCGATGAGCATCACGTCGGCAGGCTCGTCGGCAATGACGCTGACGGGGAGCGACTGCACCTCGGCGGCGGCAAAGTCCTCGGCGAACATCTCCGAGGGGCCCATGGCGCCAAGGATGCTTCGGTTACCGAAATAGTCCACGTGCGCGATCTGCACCGAGCCCGTGAGCACGATGCCAATGTACTTGGCAACAGAGCCTTCAGCAAAAACGGTGTATTTCTTATCAAAATGCTCCACTCTTGCGCCAAGACAAACCAGCATGCGGAGAAGATTCTCCCGTCCAATATCGGCGAAAAGGGGGCATTTGCTAAGAATTCCAAAATATTTTTCCATTTTCTCTCCTTTTGTTGAAAATTCAACATACTTTCCCTTTGAATTATACTATAATACCATCAGAAAAGCAAGTGGATTTGCAAATTTTGATTTAGCGGTGTGTTCACGGCGAGATTTTAAAGGCTTCTCCAAGATGGAGAAGCTGTCGCGGAACGCGACTGATGAGGGTGCGAAGGCTTATCATTACTACAATTGGCGCACACTCATCCGTCACCTTCGGTGACACCTTCCCTATCTTAGGGAAGGCTTTAAAAGTTCAAACCCACCGCGAAACACCAATTTATCCACAAAAGGAGAACATATGATACGCAAGATCATTCGAATTGATAAGGAAAAATGCAATGGATGCGGCGCGTGCGCCGCGGCGTGCCACGAGGGTGCCATCGGCATGGTGGACGGACGGGCGACGCTCCTTCGCGAGGACTATTGCGACGGACTTGGTGACTGTCTTCCCGCTTGTCCCACGGGTGCTATCTCCTTTGAGATGCGTGAGGCGCCCGCATACGATGAGGCGGCGGTGCTTCGTGCCAAGCAAGAGGCGACGGAAAAGATCAAACCCTGCGGCTGTCCCGGCACCCGCCCCAAGGTGCTTCGCAGAGAAGTGCGTGAGACGGTCGGCGCGCCGACGCTCGTCAGTCGCCTCGCTCAGTGGCCCTGTCAGATCAAGCTTGTGCCCGTGAGTGCGCCTTATCTTGAGGGAGCGAATCTGTTGATCGCCGCTGACTGCGCCGCCTACGCTTACGGCAATTTTCACAGCGAATTTATGCGTGACCGTATCACTCTCATCGGGTGTCCCAAGCTTGACGAGGGGGATTACGCCGAGAAGCTTGCGCAGATCCTTACACAAAACGATATCGCAAGCGTAACGGTTGTGCGTATGGAGGTGCCTTGCTGCGGCGGTCTCGAAAACGCCGTGCGCCGTGCCCTTTCGGTATCGGGAAAGCACATTCCGTGGCAGGTGATCACCCTGACCACAGACGGGAAAATATTAAAATAACCGCTTGTGTTTTGAAAAATCTGTGATATAATAAAGGTATAAAAAGACCTCTGCCAAAGGCGGCGGAGAATAACTGCGAACGGAAAGGGAATCCTATGAACATCACCAAGGATATTCAGTATATCGGCGTTAACGATCACAAGATCGATCTTTTTGAGGGACAGTACCGCGTGCCGAACGGTATGGCATACAATTCCTACGTGATCCTTGACTACAAGGTTGCGGTGCTTGACACGGTGGACGTGAATTTCACCCACGAGTGGCTGGACAACTTGCAGAACGCGCTTGCGGGACGTGCGCCCGACTATCTGATCGTTCAGCATATGGAGCCTGACCATTCGGCCAACATTATGAGCTTTATCAAGGCCTACCCAAACGTCCAGATCGTGGCGTCTGCCAAGGCGTTTACGATGATGAAGAACTTCTTCGGCAACGATTTTGCCGATCGCCGCGTGGTGGTTGGAGACGGCGACAGCCTGTTTCTCGGTAGCCACGAGCTGATCTTCCACACCGCACCCATGGTGCATTGGCCTGAGGTTATCGTGACCTACGATAACACCGATAAGGTTCTGTTCTCGGCGGATGCCTTCGGCAAGTTCGGCGCTCTTGACGTGGAAGAGGAGTGGGCTTG
>JAZLBM010000182.1:0-2225 GCA_045613705.1 Eubacteriales bacterium
GCGACCCGCGGCGCTTCCATCGGACACGTCTCCCCCGAGGCGGTCAGCGGCGGTACCATCGCCTACGTCAAGGACGGCGATATCATCTCCATTAATATCCCCGAATATAAGATCGAGCTGAAGGTCTCCGACGAGGAGCTGGAGGCACGCAAGGCAGAAATGCCCATCAAGCGCAAGACCAACATCACGGGCTACCTCAAGCGCTATGCCGCACAGGTAAGCTCCGCCGATAAGGGCGCGATCATCAATAAGTAAAATCAGGTAAATTGATGTTTATCGGTTAGATGTCCCCTACGGTGTTTCTGCGGATTCTAAACCCACCGATAAATCAAAATTTACCATCCAAAGGAGGAATCCCTTATGGGAATGACAATGACGCAAAAGATCCTCGCGGCGCACGCGGGTCTTGACAAGGTTGAGGCGGGACAGCTGATCCTTGTTGACATCGACCGCGTTCTGGGCAACGACATCACGTCGCCCGTGGCCATCCGCGAGTTCAACAATATTGGTGCCAAGGAGGTCTTTGATAAGGAAAAGGTGACCATGGTTATGGACCACTTTGCTCCCAACAAGGACATCAAGGCGGCGGTGCAGTGCAAGATGTGCCGTGATTTCTGTAACGAAAAGGAAGTGACCCACTTCTACGACGTAGGACGTATGGGTATTGAGCACGCCCTTCTTCCCGAAAAGGGACTTGTTGTGGCCGGTGACGTTGTTATCGGTGCCGACTCTCACACCTGTACCTACGGCGCGCTTGGCGCGTTCTCCACGGGCGTGGGCTCCACCGATATGGCGTGCGGAATGGCAACGGGCAAGGCTTGGTTCAAGGTTCCTTCTGCTATCAAGTTCGTTCTTACGGGCAAGCTGAACAAGTACGTTTCGGGTAAGGACGTGATCCTTCACATCATCGGCAAGATCGGCGTGGACGGCGCGCTTTACCGCTCTATGGAGTTCGTTGGCGAGGGTGTGAAGTCGCTCACCATCTACGACAGACTCACCATTTGTAATATGGCCATCGAGGCAGGTGCCAAGAACGGCATCTTTGAGGCGGACGAGGAGGCTCTTGCATATATCGCCGAGCATTCCGACCGCGCGCCCCGCGTATACACCGCCGACGCTGACGCGACTTACGACGAGGTGATCGAGATCGATCTTTCCACCGTCAAGTCCACCGTGGCATTCCCCCATCTGCCCGAGAACACCCGCACCATCGATGAGGTGGGCGAGGTTGTGATCGACCAGGTGGTCATCGGCTCCTGCACCAACGGTCATTATAAGGACCTTGAGGAGGCGGCTATGATCATCAAGGGTAAGAAGGTGGCAAAGAACGTTCGCGCTATCATCATTCCCGCAACGCAGGATATCTATCTCAAGGCAATGGAAAACGGTCTTCTGAAGATCTTCATTGAGGCAGGATGCGTGGTTTCCACCCCCACCTGCGGACCTTGTCTTGGCGGATATATGGGTATTCTCGCGGCAGGCGAGCGCGCCGTCGCTACCACCAACCGTAACTTTGTGGGTCGTATGGGCGACGTAACCTCCGAGGTCTATCTGGCAAGCCCTGCAGTTGCCGCCGCAAGTGCCATTGCCGGTAAGATCGCCGACCCTGCCGAGATCGCGTAAAGGAGGAGAAGAGTATGAAATTTGTTGGAACAGCAATTAAATACGGCGATAACGTGGATACCGACGTTATCATCCCCGCGCGTTACCTCAACACCATCGACAAGAAGGAGCTGGCGTCCCACTGTATGGAGGACATCGACCGCGACTTCGTGAAGAAGGTCAAGGCAGGCGATATTATGGTGGCGGGCAACAACTTCGGCTGCGGATCCTCCCGTGAGCACGCCCCCATTGCCATCAAGGAGAGCGGCATTTCTCTTGTTATTGCCAAGAGCTTTGCGAGAATCTTCTACCGAAACGCCATCAATATCGGACTTGCCATCATCGAGTGCCCCGAGGCGGCTGAGGCCATTGCCGACGGACACGAGGTGGAGGCGGATCTTGACGGCGGCGTGATCACCGACAAGACCACGGGCAAGACCTTCACAACCCAGCCCTTCCCCGCCTTCATTCAGAACATCATCACCGCAGGCGGTCTTGTTGAGGCTATTAAAGAGGGTCAGATTCAGTAAACTGATAAATTGATGTTTATCGGTGTGTTATGTCTATCCGCAAACGAACGAATTTGATCTAAACATTGTAGGGACAGGCGTCCTCGACTGTCC
>JAZLBM010000183.1:0-2224 GCA_045613705.1 Eubacteriales bacterium
ATCGCCCCTACAATAGATACATCAGACCGATAAACATCCATTTCCCCGACAAAAAAGCACCGCTTCGCGGTGCTTTTTATTTTTTCATCTCAATAGGCAATAGGCGTGCCGCCGATGACGGTGACGGTGGCGTCGGACACCGCAAGACGGGGATTGGTGAAGCCCGTCACGGTCACGTTTTCAAGGGTAATGCTTCCCACGCCCGATCCTGTCATAAGGGCAATGTCCTCATAACCCTCACGGGGGCTGACGGAACAGTCGCGGAGCACCACGTGCAGAGGCTCGCCCACGGGGGAAAGGAGGTTCGACGCCATGCTGATCCCGTTGAAGGCGCACCGCTCAAAGGTCACGTCGTGGAGCGGCTTGTTGGAGCACCAAAGCCGACCGAAGGGATGGTTGAGAATGGCGTTGGGGCGGTTGAACTCGCAATCGCGGAAGACGATATTGCCGGGGGTTCTGCGCACGGCGGCGCGGTTGTCACAATAATACAAAAAGGCGTTGTGGCTGGTGTGACGGCATCCCTCGTGGGTTGCGGCGCGGTTGCGGCGCTCCTCCTCGGTGAGAGAGCCGCGGAAGCCGTAGGTAGAGGGCGCGGCGTAGCCACGGCAATTCTCCACCACCACGTCGGTGCCGCCGAAGCGGAGCATACTGCAGGCGCAGTCGAAAATGCAATTGCGAACGGTGACGTCGATGTTGTCAAATCCCGCTACGCAGTCGTCGCCCGTGCGGAACTCGCAGTCCTCCACCAAAACGCGGTCGCAGGTGCGGACGTCAAAGCCGTCGTGACCGCCGAGAATGGTGACGCTCTGCATATGAATATCGGTGCTGTTCTGAATGGCGTGCGCCCAGTTGGCACTGTCGCGGACGGTGTAGCCGCGAAGCTCCACGCCGTGGCAGAACCACATATTGATGGCGTGAGGGCCGCGATATTTTTCCTCGCCGATCTCGTCAAAGCAGTTCTGTCCGTTGATCTCGGAGCCTGCCTCGCCGATGATGGCAATATTGTCGGCGCGATACGCGCGGATAATGGCGTTGTTCCAACGGCTGAAGGGCATAGCGGAACGGGAGGAATGGCCCTCCGCCACCGTGTCCACAACCGCCTCGCGCTCCTCTTCGGAGATGGGCTCCACCTCATCGTTGATATAACCCACGTAGTCCTCGGGGTCGATGCTTCCCATCAAGATCGCGTTTTCAAGCAGATGGAGAGTAACGCCCGTGCGCAGGCGGATACAACCCACCGAATAGGTGCCCGTGGGGACGACGACCTCGCCGCCGCCGTTTTGGAAGCATTCGTCAATGGCGCGCTGAATGGCCGCAGTGGTGAGCTGACCGTCTGTGGTAGCGCCGAAATCCTGAACGTTATAGATCATAGCAAGCTCCTTACAGTTAGATTCGCCTTATTATACACCCTATCTGCGGCGGTGTCAAGCCGTGGGGCGAGTTTCGCGTATAACAATAAGCCGCAAGGGAGACGATTACGGGGGAGGGGGGCTCTGCCCTCCACCCGCAACCTTTGAAAAGGTTGACCAAACTTTCATATGGGGGGATAAAAATAAACCCAAGCTTGTGCGTAGCCATATCGTTTTCCGCAAGATAAGCAACTCCGTAGCCGAAGCACTACCTCGACAGTTTTCAGGGGCCACCAACCCTGAAAACTCAACGGAACGGAGAGTAACCTTCACACCGCAAAACGTCAATTTATTCTTCAAATTTTGATTTATAGGTGTGTTAGCACTCGCGTCGAAAGCCTTCCCTATGATAGGGAAGGTGTCGCGGAACGCGACGGATGAGTGTGCGCCAATTGATGTAATATCAGACTCCGCACCCTCATCAGTCACCTCCGGTGACAGCTTCGCCATCTTGGGGAAGCCTTTGGTTCGGCGTGTTCATACTGCGCCGCTAAACATCAATTTATCTTCTTTTCACCCTTTTACGAAAGGAGAATTCTATGCCTTTTTTTATTGATTACTGGTATATTGTTTTAGTTTTGCCCGCCGTTTTGTTTGCGATGATCGCAAGCGCGTCGGTCAATTCCACCTTTGAAAAATACGCCAAGCAGCGCTCCATGCGCGGTCTGACGGGCGCCGAAGCGGCTCGTATGGTGCTGGACGACAACGGTCTTTCGGACGTACAGATCAAACGCGTAAACGGCAAGCTGACCGACCACTACGATCCCCGTGACAACACCATTTATCTATCCGAATCGGTACACGATAACGTCTCC
>JAZLBM010000184.1:0-5339 GCA_045613705.1 Eubacteriales bacterium
CTTCGCGGCTGCTTTGCGCTGCCCGGCGATGAAACGGATGAATGTATGATTTGGAGGAAATGAATTATGGCTAAGCAGATCATTTTCGGCGAAGAGGCGCGCCGCTCTCTGGAGCGCGGCATCAACGCGCTGGCCGATACCGTCAAGATCACCCTCGGTCCGAAGGGCCGCAATGTCGTGCTCGACAAGAAGTTCGGCGCGCCCCTCATCACCAACGACGGTGTTACCATCGCCAAGGAGTTCGAGCTTGAGGATGCTACCGAGAATATGGGCGCACAGCTTGTAAAAGAGGTTGCGACCAAGACCAATGACGCGGCAGGTGACGGTACCACCACCGCAACCCTTCTGGCACAGGCTCTTATCCGCGAGGGTATGAAGAACGTGACCGCAGGCGCCAACCCCATGGTGCTTCGCAAGGGTATGAAGAAGGCGGTTGACCGCGCAGTTGAGTGCCTTGTGGCAAACTCCAAGAAGGTTAACGGTAAGGAGGATATCGCACGTGTAGGAACCATCTCCGCAGGCGACGAGGTTATCGGTACTCTCATTGCTGACGCAATGGAGAAGGTTACCGCTGACGGCGTTATCACGGTTGAGGAGTCCAAGTCGGCCGATACCTATTCCGAGGTTGTAGAGGGTATGCAGTTTGACCGCGGTTACCTCTCTCCCTATATGGCAACCGATATGGATAAGATGGAGGCGGTTATTGACGACGCATTCCTTCTGATCACCGATAAGAAGATCTCCAACATCCAGGAGATCCTTCCCGTGCTTGAGCAGATCGTTCAGGCAGGCAAGAAGCTGGTTATTATCGCCGAGGACGTTGAGGGCGAGGCTCTCACCACCCTCGTGCTCAATAAGCTTCGCGGCACCTTCGCTTGCGTTGCCGTCAAGGCCCCCGGCTTTGGCGACCGCAGAAAGGAAATGCTCCGCGATATCGCGATCCTTACGGGTGGCGAGGTCATCTCCTCCGAGATCGGCCTTGAGCTGAAGGATGCCAACATCGCACAGCTTGGTCGCGCAAGACAGGTTAAGGTCAATAAGGAGACCACCATCATCGTTGACGGTGCAGGTGATACCCACGAGATCAAGGCGCGCATCTCCCAGATCCGTGCTGCCATCGAGACCACGACCTCCGATTTCGACCGTGAGAAGCTCCAGGAGAGACTTGCAAAGCTTTCCGGCGGTGTTGCCGTTATCAAGGTCGGTGCGGCTACCGAGGTTGAGATGAAGGAGAAGAAGCTCCGTATTGAGGACGCGCTCAACGCGACCCGTGCAGCCGTTGAGGAAGGTATCGTTGCAGGTGGCGGAACCGCTTATCTCAACGTTATTTCCGAGGTTGCAAAGCTGGTTGACACCGTTGAGGGCGATGAGAAGACGGGTGTTCGCATCGTTGTTAAGGCTCTTGAGGAGCCCGTTCGCCAGATCGCCGCAAACGCAGGCTTTGACGGCGGCGTGATCGTTGATAAGATCCTCAACTCCGGCAAGGTCGGCTACGGCTTCGACGCGTATAAGGAAGAGTACTGCGATATGGTTTCCGCAGGTATCGTGGATCCCACCAAGGTGACCCGCTCTGCTCTCCAGAACGCCGCATCCATCGCAAGCGTTATTCTTACCACCGAGTCTGTTGTAGCAGACAAGAAGGAAGAGAATCCCGCACCCGCAGCTCCCATGGGCGGCGGTATGGGTGGTATGTATTGATCTCCCAACTAAAAAATCAAAGGACAGAGAATTTTTCTCTGTCCTTTTTTGATTCAAATTTTGATTTGTCGGTGTGTTCGATTTGCGCACAAACCCGTAGGGCGGGGGCTTGCTCCCGCCGTAACAACCGATAAACCGCACATTTTCGGCGGCACCAAGGCACCGCCCTACAAGGTACGGTTCGCGCCATTTTGTTTGCACGAACACACCGCTAAACATCAATTTACAAAGAAGAAATCAAAAGGGTAAGATCGCCCGAGACGGTGCACGCGCCGAGGGTGGCGGGCAGGAAGAGGCTGTCGCCGCGCGCGATGGGATAGTCCACGCCGTCGTGGGTAAGGATCCCCTCGCCGCCCACGGAAAGCAGGTGGAAGAAGGTCTCCTTCGGCACCTCAAAATCGAGGGAGCTGTCGGCAAGCGTCACGCGGTGCACCTCAAAATAGGGGCAGGCCGCAAGGCATTCGCCCATCTCGTAGCGCGGCGCGCGGGAGAAGCGCACGGCGTCGATCTCTGCCTCGGAGAAGGGGCGGATCACGTCCATCGCGCGGTCCACGTGAAGCTCGCGCAATTTGCCGTCGGCACCGCGGCGGTCGTAATCGTACACCCGATACGTAAGATCGGAATTCTGCTGGATCTCTCCGATCAGGCACCCGTCGCCGATGGCGTGGAGGAGACCCGAGGGAATGAAATAGGTCTCGCCGCGATGTACCTTGACCCGATTCACCGCATCAAGAACCCGTCCCTCTTGGGAGGCGCGGCGAAAGGCGGCGTTGTCCATACCGTCGGCAAGTCCGTAGATGATCTCGGCGTCCTCGGCGGCGTCCACAATATACCACATCTCAGTCTTGCCCTGGTCGTGCTCCACGTCACGGGCGTAGCCGTCGTCGGGATGCACCTGCACCGAAAGGCGGTCGCGAGCGTCGATGAATTTGATCAGCAAGGGGAAAAACGCGCCCATACCGTCGGGTGAGAGTGCCTCGGGATGCGCCTCGAGGAATTCGCCGAGGGTACGCCCGTCAAACGCGCCGCCAAGGATCACGTTTTTTGCCTCGGGTCGCACGGTCAGCTCCCAGGTCTCCGCCAATTTGTCATAGGCACAGGGCTTGTTCCACCCGGTCTTGAGGGTGTCGCCGCCCCAGAGCGCGGTCTTGGGATAATATTGAAGCCGAAGGGGAGAAAATTTCATATCTGCCTCCTGAAAACGGGGAAAAATCACTTGTTCCTCTGTATTGTACCGCAAAGCGGACGGTTTGTCAAGGGACAAGACATAAGTTGCGCCGAGCATCTCGCATCCCCCGTGAAATCTTGCTTTTTTTCTTCTCTTGTCGGTCAAATTCGTTGACAAGATTTGGCGTCTGTGCTATAATGAGGAATAGAACAGCGACTGCGGAAAGGAGAAGGGTATGCGAAGAAAAAACAAAACTGCAAGACGACTGTATGCGGGTCTTCCCATCGTCCGCGAGGCGCGTACCTGGGCGGAGATCGACCTTGACGCACTGTGCGAGAATTATCGCGCGGTGACTGCCCATCTTCGCGCGCGGTCGGGCAGAGAAGTGCCCGTGATCTGTGTGATCAAGGCGGATGCCTACGGTCACGGCGCCGATTCCGTGGCGCGTGCTCTTCTTGACGAGGGCTGCCGCTTTTTTGCCGTCTCCTGCATTGAGGAGGGCGAGGAGCTCCGCGGCGTGTGCCGCGAGATGCGGATCAATGCCAACATTCTGGTGCTTGGCTACACTCGACCCAGCCTTGCCAAGCGGCTTGCCAAAAACGATCTCATCACCGCTCTCGTTTCCACCGAATATGCTTGCGAGCTGGCGAAGCACGCCGCCGAGGCGAACGTGACGGTGCGTGCCCATATCAAGCTGGATACGGGTATGAACCGCATCGGCTTTCCCATTCGCACCGAGGGCGAGATTTCCTCTGCCATCCACAATATTGCTCATATCCGTGCCCTCGCGGGGCTTTCCATCGAGGGTATGTTCACCCATTTTGCCCGTGCCGACGAGGAGGGAACCTCGGAGCCGAGCGGCTTGACGCTGATTCAGCGCGAGCGCTTCCTCGCGGTGCGCGAGGGTCTTCGCGCACTTGGCATCGACGGATTTTTCTGCCACGTGTGCAATAGCGCCGCCGCCATCCGGTTCCCCGACTTTGCCGACGACGCGGTGCGCGTGGGCATCTCCCTGTACGGTTGCGAGCCCTCCGAGGCGCTGAAGACGCCGGCGCTTCGCCCCGTAATGCGGCTTCACACCCTGGTTTCTCATCTGCACACCCTGCCCGTGGGCGAGACGGTCAGCTACGGCGGCACCTATTCTGCCGACACCGTGCGGCGCATCGCCACCCTGCCCGTGGGCTATGCCGACGGCTTCCTTCGGGCGTACAGCGGTGCCTTCGTTCGCATCGAGACCCGTGAGGGAGAGGTGCGCGCTCCCATCGTGGGTCGCATCTGTATGGACCAGTGTATGGTGGACGTGACCGACCTGCCCGTGGCGGTTGGCGATAAGGTCACCCTGCTTGGTGCCGACCCCGAGGATATCCGTGATCTTGCATGCCGCGCGGGAACCATTCCCTACGAGGTGCTTTGTCTGATCTCGGCACGCGTGCCGAGACTGTATGTGTGAGGGCTTATGTTTTACGAAAAAAGAAAGAACGATATATTCATCGCCGACCGCATATATGGCGGCAAGCTTGCCTGCGAGGCGCATATGCACTACCATCTGGAGCTGGCCTATCTGTATGAGGGCGACTCGGTGGGGTGCGTGGATTCGGAGCGATACGAGATCCCAGAGGACTCGGTGTTCCTCACCTTCCCCAATCAGATGCACTCCTACGAAAGTCATATGAAGGAACGATTCCTTCTCATCATCGTCAATCCCGTGCTGATGCCACAGCTGGGACACGTTTTCGATAATATGACCCCCGAGGAGCCCGTGCTTCGCGACGTGTCGAGCTATCCCGAGCTGCACCGCATCCTTGAGACCATCCGAGCCGAGGAAAAACGGGAGCGCGACACCTTTTCCTCTGCCAAATTCCACGGACTGACCGAGGCACTTTTTGCCGAGCTTCTGCGGATCATGCCCCTTCGGGATCGCATCAAGGGCGACTCGGGTGCGCTTCGCGAGGTGATCAACTACTGCGCGCAGAATTTTGACCGCGAGCTGTCGCTTTCGGTGCTGGCCGAGGAGCTTCATATGAGCAAATATTATATTTCTCACCTCTTTGGCAGTCGCATCCATATGAAATTCAACGATTACATCAACTCGCTTCGCGTGTCGGCGGCCAGCCGATACCTGTCGGGCACCGATAAGAGCATCACCGAGATCAGCGAGCTTGTGGGCTTCGGCACTTCCCGAACCTTCAACCGCGCCTTCTTGAAGCAGTTTGGCAAATCCCCCAGCGAATACCGCGCCGAAAGCGTCATTCCCCCAAACGGGAATAAATAAGGTTCAAATTTGATTTGTCGGGGAGTTTGATATAGCTAAGCAGAAACGAAACCGCACCCTCATAACTGTAGGGACAGGCGTCCTCGACTGTCCGAAAACGAAGAGAATTGATTTTGTTTGCGGCTGTGCATAAACACCTTCTACAAAAGGATTTTATCAATTTTGAAATTGCAAAATCTATTGTCGCGGACAGTCGAGGAC
>JAZLBM010000185.1:0-4265 GCA_045613705.1 Eubacteriales bacterium
TTCAACTCCTTGGCCCACACCACCGCATGGCTACGATCCGACTTACTGCTTCGTTCTTTCTCTTTTTGGCGGACAGGGTGGGATTCGAACCCACGGTACCGTAAGGTACAACTGATTTCGAGTCAGTCCCGTTATGACCACTTCGATACGCTTCCGTATGGGGTGTCCGAATGTATCAAGTCCGAAAGATCGGTTTCTGCGAACCCGATTGATTTCGATGTCAGTTGCATTGCAAGCAATGCGGTTATGACCACTTCGATACGCTTCCATACAGTGTCGTTTTGCGACCTATGTATTGTATCATATTTTTTCTGCAATTGCAAGGGGTATTTGCAAAATTTCGCAAAAAATTATAAAGGGTCTGCGAAGCCTCGCAGACCCTTCTTTTTAAGTCAGTTCCAAAATTTCGGCATCAAGGGCTTCGGCTTCTGCGCGGTCGTGTGTTACAAGGATCACGGCGTGTGTCTCTCCGTACCGCTTGATGAGGGCGATTAGTTGCTTTTTCGTCTCCTCGTCCACGGCGCTGAAGGGCTCGTCAAGAAGAAGCAGATCACCGCCATAGGCAATCGCACGGGCGAGTGCCACGCGCTGTTGCATTCCGCCCGACAGCTCTGAGGGATATTTGCCAAGGCTATCGGCGAGTCCCACCTCACACAGAAGCTCGCGCGCCCTTGCTCCGGCCGTGGATTGATCGAGCACGATCTCCACGTTTTCGGCGGCGGTGAGCCAGTCGAAGAGACGCGGCTCCTGGAATTTGTAGGAGATTTTCTCGAAGGTGTGCGAAACCGCTCCGCTATCCGCTGCCTCAAGCCCTGCAATGATATTCAGCAGGGTGGTCTTGCCGATGCCAGAGGATCCCATAATGGCAACGATGCCCGTTTCGGCGGCGGAGATCGAAAGGTCTCGGAGCACCGTTTTATCGCCAAAGGTTTTTGTGAGTGATTCAATCTTCAGCATAGCTCCTCCTTTTCAATCTCCGAATAAAATAGCCGGTAAGCTTCTCAATGGCGAGGCTCAGGAGGATCACCACGGCCGTCCAGGCGAACAACTCGGAGGTTTCCAGATAAAGCTTGGAGTTGTAGAGCTGTTTGCCGATGGAATTCGGCGTTACGGCAAGCACCTCGGCGGCCACGCCTGCCTTCCAACCCATACCGATGGAGGTCTTGCAGGCTGACAGAAAATAGGGAAGAACGGACGGGATATAAAAGTGACGGATCCGCTTTCCAAGAGGCATACGGTATACCTGACACACCTGCTTCAGCTTGGGATCCAATGCTTTGATACCGTCGCTGACGGCTGCCCAAACGATGGGAAGAACCATCAAAAAGCAGATGAAAACAGGCAGCTTGCCCGAACCAAGCCATATCCACACGAGGATAATGAAGGACGCCACGGGGGTGGCGCGGATCACGGTGATGAGCGGATACAGAAGCTTATTCGCAAGTGCTGAACGACTCGTAAGGATCGCAAGAAGTGTTCCGCAGAAAAGGGCTGACACGATACCCGCGAGGATTCGCAGAAGCGTAAAAAGCACGTTCTCCCAAAACGCGATGGTGACACAAAGCTTGCCCAATGTTTTGACCACTGTCCACGGATAGGGAAGCAGGAGGGCTTTGTCAATTACGCGCGCAAGCAGGATCCACAGAAGCAACCAAAAGGCGGCAACGGCAAATCCTGTCGCGATACGCGTTATACGTGTGTTGCGCTTCACTTGTTGTAGTAGAAGTCGTCAGCGGGCAGAGCTCCGCCAACGGACGCGGGATTGATCGCATGCATAGTGGTCAGGAATTTCGAAAGTGCATCCTTCATCTCGGCGCCGTCGATATACGCGATATTACACTTGGGGATCGCCTTCTCGGCGATGGCGGCAGCACCCGCATAGATGCCAAGATCAACAACCATCCGGGAGGCTTCTGCAACGTTGCCGTTCAGATATTCAATGGAAGCCTTGTACTCTTCAAGGAACTTGTTTACTTCCGCGGGATGCTCCTCAAGGAAAGCGGTGCGGACGACGACACAACCCTGAACAAGAGAATTGCTTCCGGTTGCGGTCGTCCATTCGTTCGTGAGGTCAAGGGCTACGCGAAGGTTGGCGTTCTTGCTCATTGCCACCGAGAGAACAGGCTCGGGAAGCACGGCAATCATCCCCTCCTCGGAGGCGGCGACGGCGCTCATAAGCGCGGCAGGCTGTGCATAGCTCGTATCAATGGTTACGTTCTCAACGCCGCTCTCTTCGCAAACGGCGCGGAAGATGAACTCGGGGTTCTGCGCGGGACAATATACGGTCTTGCCGGCAAGGTCTGCGATGCTGTTGACGGAGTTTCCGTTTTCAACCACGTAGAGAACGCCAAGGGTATTGAGGGCAATGACTTTGATGCCCCCCTGGGTCTTGTTATAGAGTACGGATGCAGCGTTGGTGGGGAGGGCGGCAATATCGAGCTCTCCCTTGATAAGGGCGGCATTGATATTGGACGCGTCGGTCTCAACGGCAAAGGTATAGTTCAGCGCAGTCTCGCCGTTTGCGGCGTCGTTCATCAGCTTGGCGGCGCCAAAGCCCGTAGTTCCGTTGAGTACGGTGACGCGCACTTCAAGTTCGGTATCGACCTTATCGCCGCAAGCGGGAAGAAGGGCGAGGCAAGAAACCAGCAAAGCCAGTACAAGTGTGAGTGTGAGAATTTTTTTCATGATGTTTCCTCTTTTCGGTAATGTTTTATAATAACAACGCGGAAGGTCAGCCAAAGCGTCGCTTGAGTGCGTTTTTATCCGTTACTGTGATTTCTTTTCCGTTTTTCTTGATCAATCCCTCCGATTCCAGCTTGTCGAAGGCGCGATAGAGTGATGCGCGTCCCACGTTCAGCATATCGGAAAGGGAATTGGCATTGGTGGATACGGTATAAGTATTTTGATCGTTTTCTTCAAGAGCCAGCAAGAAGAAGGCCAGTCTCCGCTCGGGGCTTCCCGCGGTAAAGCAGGAAATTTTATCGTTCAAAAAGCAAATGCGATCGGACAAAAAACGAACGTAATTGATGCAAAAGCAAGTCTCGTCTTTTAGAAGTGCGGTAGCTGAGGCTTCGCTGAAGAACAGCACGCGGCAATGCTTTTTGGCTACGATGTAACTGACAAATCTCTCCTGATTGCTGAACAGATTGGCAACGCCGAAGGTATCGCCGCTTTCGAGAACGCGCAAAAGCACGCCGCAGGCTTCATCTGCCGAAAAAACGGATGCCGCTCCCGAAAGAATAATGCCAAGCTTTTTCTCTCGACTTTTCGGGGAATAGATCTCCTGACCGGGAGAAAATTCAACCACGGCATCGGCAGTCAGCTTCTCCAAAAGCGCTTTTTGAGATACACCCGCAAAAAGCGGATGATCGCTTAATTGTGAAAGGATTTCTTCGATTTTCACGGGCCCTCCAATAGTGTCTCATTTGATACACTATTTTAACATAAAGGCACGCTCTTGTCAATTGATTTTTGAAAAAATTTCCTATTGTGCGGGAATATCTTTCATAATACGGAAAATATCTTCAAAATTTGCAAACTACTTGATTTCTTCTCGTATATGCTGTATAATGAAAGCATAAACCTTATTATATACTGGAGGATATTATGACACTTGTTGTTTTGGCTGCCGGCCTCGGTTCTCGTTACGGAGGCATGAAGCAGATGGATCCTGTCGCAAAGACCGGAGAATTTATTCTTGACTTTTCTGTTTACGATGCGATTCGTGCAGGCTTTGAAAAGGTTGTTTTTGTCATCAAGGAAGAAATGCTTGAGGACTTCAAGGATACCGTTGGCAAGCGTATTGAGGGCAAGATCAAGATTGAGTATGCATTCCAGAAGCCCGATCGCTTCGTTGGCGCAGATCGCATTCCCGAAGGTCGCGTAAAGCCCTGGGGTACTACCCACGCGCTTCTTTGCGCAAGAGATTACGTAACTGAGAATTTCGCAGTCATCAACGCGGATGATTTCTATGGCAAGGAAGCCTTTGAGACCATTGCCGCACATCTGAAGAATGCAACTGATAAGGATGGCGTTACCAACGCCGCTATGGTTGGCTACGTTCTTGGCAACACATTGACCGAAAACGGTTCCGTTTCCCGTGGTGTTTGCACCATCGGTGAGGACGGCATGCTGAAGGATATCGTTGAGACCACCCAGATCATCGCTGATGGCGATACTGCGGCTTACATCATTGACGATAATAAGTATCCGCTTCCTTATGAGACTATCGTTTCTATGAACTTCTGGGGCTTCACCCCCTCCAT
>JAZLBM010000186.1:0-4628 GCA_045613705.1 Eubacteriales bacterium
GCAGGCAAGAACCATCAAGTGGGTTCGCGATAACTACGGCGACACCGTAAAGATCGGTGCAGGTAACGTGGTTGACGCGGCAGGCTTCCGCTTCCTTGCGGAGTGCGGCGCTGACTTTATCAAGGTCGGTATCGGCGGCGGGTCTATCTGTATCACCCGTGAGACCAAGGGTATCGGTCGCGGTCAGGCAACCTCCCTTATCGAGGTTTGCGCCGAGAGAGACCGCTACTTCGAGGAGACGGGCATCTACGTTCCCGTTGCCAGCGACGGCGGTATCGTTTACGATCACCACATCACTCTGGCACTTGCTATGGGCGCGGACTTCGTAATGCTCGGCAGATACTTTGCCCGCTTTGACGAGTCTCCCTCCAACAAGGTCAGCATCGGCGGTACCTACTACAAGGAGTACTGGGGCGAGGGCTCCGCACGTGCCCGCAACTGGCAGAGATACGACCTTGGCGGCGATAAGAAGCTTTCCTTTGAGGAGGGCGTTGACTCCTACGTTCCTTACGCAGGTAGCCTCAAGGACAACGTGGCTATGACCCTCGCAAAGGTCAAGTCCACCATGTGTAACTGCGGTGCGCTTACCATCCCCGAGCTTCAGGAGAAGGCGGTTCTCACGCTGGTTTCCGCAACCAGTATCGTTGAGGGCGGCGCTCACGACGTTATCCAGAAGGAAAAGGGTAACACCGTTAAGTAATTGAAACGATAAAAAATAAAAAGGTCGCACAACCGTGCGACCTTTTTTGTGTGATAAATTGATGTTTAGCGGCGCAGTATGAACACGCCGAACCAAAGGCTTCCCCAAGATGGGGAAGCTGTCGCGGGACGCGACTGATGAGGGTGCGGAGTCTGATATTACATCAATCGGCGCACACTCATCCGTCGCGTTCCGCGACACCTTCCCTATCTTAGGGAAGGCTTCCACTCGCCATTTAGTTAATGCAAACTCACCGCTAAATCAAAATTTGATTGTGAAAGTTTCTCCCGTTTTTCGGAATAGTTCTTGAAAAAAAGGGGCACGCGTGGTATCATATAGAAAAGGAGTGATGATATGCTCGGATTTGATATTGGCGGCACCAAATGTGCCGTTTCGGTTGGCGAGAGTGCAGATGGCGTTCTCACGATCTTAGATAAACGGGTGATGCCCACCGACCTTTCCGTGTCTCCTTATGAGATGCTTGACCGTCTCATCGGTGCGGCGCGGGAGATGACAAACGATTTTTCAAAGATAGGAATTTCTTGCGGCGGCCCTCTTGACGCCCGTCGCGGTGTGATCCTGTCGCCTCCCAATCTGCCCGGCTGGGACGAGGTCAAGGTGGTTGCGTATCTTGAGAAAAAGCTTGGCGGTCGCGCTTATCTTTGCAACGATGCCGACGCTTGCGCTCTTGCGGAATGGCAATACGGCGCGGGGCGGGGAAGCCACACCATGGCCTTTCTGACCTTCGGCACGGGTCTTGGCTCGGGTCTGATTCTCGGTGACCGCTTGTGGCAAGGCGCCCACGGACTTGCGGGGGAGATCGGGCATATTCGTCTTGCACCGCGAGGCCCTGTCGGCTACCACAAGCAGGGCTCCTTTGAGGGCTTTTGCAGTGGCGGCGGCATTCGTCAGCTTGGGCAAATGGCGGCGCGCGAGGTGCTTGCCCGTGGCGAGATCTTGCCCTATTGCAAAAGTGAGGACGAGCTTGCCACCATCAACGCCCGTGTGCTTGCGGACTACGCGCGACAGGGCGAGCCTGTGGCTTTGGATATATTTAAGAAGGTGGGACGGCGTCTCGGCGCGGGTCTTGCCATTCTTGCGGACGTGATCGATCCCGAGGTCATCGTCATCGGCAGCGTGTTTGCGCGGTGCGAGGATCTCATTCGTCCGCATATGGAGCCCATTTTTACGCGTGAGGCGCTTGTGGGTGAGCAATGCCGCATCGTGCCTGCCGCCCTCGGCGAGCAGATCGGAGACTACGCGGCACTGACCGTGGCGCAAATGGAGGAATGGATATGAATCATATTGAAAAGCTGATAGAAAGAATGCCCGTGCTTTCGGACTGTGCCGAAGCGATGCACAAGGCGGTGGAGGCCATCTGCCGCGCCCATCTTGCGGGCGGTAAGATCCTGCTCTCGGGCAATGGCGGAAGCGCCGCCGACTGCGAGCATATCTCGGGCGAGCTTCTCAAGGGCTTCCTTTTGCCAAGACACGCCGAGGAAGGCTATCCCGATGCCCTTCAGCGCGGTCTTTGCGCCATTCCCCTGACCTCTATGAGCGCGGCACTTTCGGCCTTTGCCAACGATTGCGATCCCAGTCTGGTCTTTGCTCAGCTGACCTACGCTATGGGACGCGCGGGCGACGTGTTCATAGGTCTTTCCACCTCGGGTAACTCCCGTAACGTGGTGGAGGCCGCCAAGGTGGCAAAAAAGGCAGGACTTGTTACGGTTGCCCTTACGGGTGAGAGCGGCGGCGCACTGCTTGATATTTGCGACGTCACGATCCGCGTGCCCGCGAAGGAGACCTACCTGGTGCAGGAATACCATCTGCCCGTTTACCACGCCATCTGCGCCGAGGTGGAGGCGCGTTTGTTCGGCGAATAAATTTTGATTTGTCGGTGTGTCTTTTAAAGGCTTCTCCAAGATGGAGAAGCTCCCGCGAAGCGGGTGATGAGGGTGCGAATGCTTATAACGACTACATTAGGCGCACACTCATCCGTCACCTGCGGCGCCACCTTCCCTATCTTAGGGAAGGCTTTAAAAAGTTCAAACGCGCCGATAAACATACAATTTGAATGTAAAAGGAGAAATCTATGGAACAGATTTCATTGAACGGCGCGTGGCGGCTGCGCGGCGCCGATATGACAGGACGGTCTGAGGAAAAGATCGACCTTGTGGCAACGGTGCCTTCTATGGCGCAGGTCACCTTGATGGAGGCGGGTATTTTGCCTGAGGACATCTACATGGGTCAGAATATTATTGAGACCGAGCGATACGAGACGTTTGAGTGGTGGTATGACCGCACCTTCACAGTGGAAGAGGTTCGTGACCGCGCCTTCCTCGTGTTCCGAGGCGTTGACTGTCTTGCCGAGTATTTTCTCAACGGCGAGAAGATCGGCGAAAGTGACAACATGTTCATTGCCTTTGAATTTGACGTATCGGGCAAGCTTTGCGCGGGGGAGAATACCCTGACGGTGCACATTAAGTCGCCCATCGAGGGCACGCACCACGCAAAGCTTGATCTTTGGGGACTTGGCGGCACGTGGAACGCGCCCGCAAACACTGCCATCCGTCGCCCTCCTCACAGCTACGGCTGGGACATTCTGCCCCGCGCCGTTACGTCGGGCATCTGGCGCGACGTATATTTGGAGTTCCGCGACAAGATCCGCTTTACTCAGACATTCTTTGATTTCCGAAATCCTTTTTCGTATGCCTTCCGCTTTGACACCGAGAGCGACCTTGCCGATTTCCACGACGTGGAGATCGAGGTGTCCGGCGTGTGCGGAGACAGCGAATTTTCCGTAAGAAAGCCCGTTTATTCCAAGGCGGGCACCATTGTTCTCGCCATTCCGCGCCTCAAAAAATGGTGGCCCCGCGATATGGGCGAGCAGAATTTGTACGATATGACCCTCCGCATCTATTCCGAGGGAACGCTTGTTCACGAGAAGAAGGAGCGGATCGGAATTCGTTCCATCGAGTTGGATCGTACGGCAACCACCGACGGTGAGAACGGTCGTTTCCGCTTTATTATCAACGGACAGGAGATCTTTATCCGCGGCACCAACTGGGTGCCCATGGACGCCTTCCATTGCCGTGACAAGGCGCGCTACAAGAAGGCCTTGGAGCTTTTGTACGACGTCAACTGCAACATGGTTCGTTGCTGGGGCGGCAACGTGTACGAGGATCACGAATTCTTTGATTTCTGCGATGAGAAGGGAATTCTCGTGTGGCAGGATTTTGCCATGGCTTGCGCCAACTATCCTCAGGATGATGACTTTGCGGCGGCACTGTACCGCGAGGCGGAATGGGTGATCCGCGAGTATCGCAACCATCCCTCCCTTGCCGTTTGGTGCGGCGACAACGAAGTGGACATGTTTAATTTCTACCGCAAGATGAAGCCCTCGGACAACAGACTGACCCGTGAGATGCTTCCCAACGCCGTTGCCCGAAACGATGCGGGAAGACCCTATCTTGAAAGCTCTCCCTATATCGAGGATTGCATGCTGACCGAGAAGGGGAAGACGCTTTCCGAGGAGCATATGTGGGGCTCGCGTGACTATTACAAGTCCTCCTACTATAAGGAAAATAAGTCCCATTTCGCAAGCGAGCTTGGCTATCACGGCTGTCCCGCTCTTTCCTCCTTGAAGAAATTCATTCGCCCCGAGCTTCTTTGGCCTTACGCCGCCGATAACGAGGATTGGCGTCTGCATTCCGCCGATCGTTACGGCACGTGGGATCGTGTCATGCTCATGGAGCGCCAGGTGCGCCAGCTTTTCGGCGAGGTGCCTACCGATCCCGAGCGCTATATTACCGCGTCTCAGATCTCTCAGGCCGAGGCGGACAAGTATCTGATCGAGCGAATGCGCATCGACCGCCCTCGCAAGAGCGGTGTGATTTGGTGGAATCTCATTGACGGATGGCCCTCTACC
>JAZLBM010000187.1:0-7192 GCA_045613705.1 Eubacteriales bacterium
TCTCATGACCGATATGATGATGGACGATCCCATGGCAGAGGTGCTTCTTGAGCGCATCACAGACGTATCGGTGCGCCGTGCCGAATCCTACGCGCGAAGCGGCGTTGACGTGCTGCTTCTTGGCGACGACATCGGTATGCAACACTCCATTATGATGAGCGAATCCCTCTATTGTGAGTGGCTGAAGCCCCGCCTTGCCCGCGTGATCCGCGCCGCAAAGGCCATCAATCCCGACATTATCATCACTTACCACTCCTGCGGCTTCGTCACCCCCATGATCCCTCATCTGATAGCGGCAGGCATCGACGTGCTGGATCCCGTTCAGCCCGAGTGTATGGATTTCCGCGAGATCCACGAAAAATTCGGCGATACGCTTTCCTTCCACGGCACCATCGGCACGCAGACCACTATGCCCTTCGGCACGCCCGACGACGTGCGCCGCGAGGTGTTCAAAAATCTTGAGATCGCGGGCGACCGCGGCGGTCTTTTCGTCTGCCCCACTCATCTTCTTGAGCCTGAGGTTCCCGTAGAAAACGTGGTGGCCTACATCAAGGCTTGCGAAGATTTTATGTAAACCGTGCAAAATTTCTATGGTTTTTTTGCAGAAGGGTATAAAAAAATCAAGAATTCCCTATTTATTTCTTCATAATTGTCTGTTATAATAGAGATAATGAAGCAAATAGGAGGTTCTCTATGAACAATCGAGAACGCGCGCTTAACGTTTTGCATTACAAGCCCGTCGACCGCCTCCCCGCCGTACATTTCGGTTACTGGCGAGAGCTTTTGGTAGAATGGGCAGAGCAAGGACATATATCCCGTGAGCTCGCCTATGGCCAGTGGGACGGAAACGCCTGCGACCGCGAGCTTGACCGCATCATCGGCTGGGACTTCAACTGGCGCACCTTAGGGCGCGGTTTTGGCAAGATGGGACTCAATCCCCCCTTTGAGAAGAAGACCCTTGAGATCCTTCCCGACGGCTCGCACCGCGTGCAGACCGAGGTGGGCACCATCGAGCGCATCAAGCCCGGAACCGTTTCCATTCCCTCGGAGGACGATTACCTACTGAAGGACAGAGAGGCTTTTGAGACGCTCTTCAAGCCCAAGATGCAGTTCACCGCCGACCGTATTGCAGAGGAGACCGTCAAGGCCTTCAACGAGAGCCGCCCCTACGATATCCCCGTGGGCATCGACGCGGGAAGTGTGCTCGGACAGATCCGCGATATGCTGACCGTTATGGGTATGAGCTACATTATGTATGATGAAGACGAGGAGCTGTTCGGCGACATCATCGACACCTACGCGGATATGCAATATCAGTGTCTGGAAAAGATTCTCTCCGCCGGTGTCAAGGTGGATTTCGCCCACTATTGGGAGGATATCTGCTTCAAGAACGGTCCCCTTCTTTCCCCTGATCTCTTCGACGAGCTCTGCGGAAAGCACTATAAAAAGCGCACCGAGCTGTTCCACCGCTACGGCATTGATCTGATCTCTCTTGACTGCGACGGCGTGACCGAAAAGATTCTCCCCACTTGGGTAGAAAACGGTGTCAACGTGATGTTCCCCATCGAGATCGGCACCTGGGGTGACCAGTTCGAGGCGGCACGCCACAAATTCGGCACGGGACTTCTGGGTGTGGGCGGCATGGACAAGACCACGCTTCGCCGTGACAAGGCTGCGGTAGACGCCGAGATCGAGCGTCTGAAGCGTCTTGCGTCCATGGGCGGCTTTATTCCCTGCCCCGACCACCGACTGATGCCCGGAACCAAGTTCGAGCTTGTTCAATATTATATTGACAAGATCAAGAATATCACCTTATGAGCTATGACGTAGAAATGCAACGAAGCGCACCTTGCGACTCGTTGATGATAGAAAACCGCGCAACCGAAGCGGTTTATACCCCCGACACCGTCTATTCCCGTCTGACCCCCTCTCCCTTCGTGGAGATCGGACTTGTCACCTCGGGAAACGGTATCCACCGCATTATCAACAAGGAGCTTCCGTGCAGCGAGGGCGACATCTTCATTGTCAACGCCAACGTGCCCCACGGATACTTCGCCTCGGAATCGGGAACGCCCCTTACGGTACGCACCCTTCTCTTCCAGCCCACCGATTGGGTTGACGCCGAGGCAGGCATCGCAAGCGATCCCCATTTTTGCTACGGTGTCTTCCAGGAAGGCTCCTCGGCGGCGTACGCCCTTTTGAATGCCAAGACGCAGGATGAGGTCGTGAACAGTATGGATCGCATCGAGACCGAGCTCAAGGAAGCACAAGGCGACTGGGAATGCGCCGTCCGCGCGCATCTTTCCCTGCTTCTCATTACCGTGGGACGCTACATTAACGATGCTATCAAGAGCACCTCGCTTGACACCACCGCCGTCCGCCCAAAGGATCGGGCGCTGATCGCATCTACCATTCACGCCATCGCGAACAGTTATCAGGATCCCTCGCTGACCCAAGAGCGAATCGCAAACGATCTTCTTGTCAGCACCTCGGTCCTGAGTCGACTCTTCCCCCAGATCATGGGCATCTCCTTCTCCAAGTATCTTCGCGCGGTGCGTATCGACAACGCCTGCCGATTACTGAAGGACACCGACATGACCATTGAAGAGATCGTGACATCGGTGGGACTTCGCGACGTCCCCACCTTTTATCACATCTTTTCCGATCAAATGGGCCAAACACCCCATCAATACAGAACCGAACAAAAAAACAAACTCATAGAAGAAGCGAAAGGAAAAAAAGCTATGATTATTCTCTCTGAAATTTCCACTCAACTCCAGGCAGGCAAGGCAAAGCTTGTAAAAGAAATGGTTCAGCAGGCCATTGACGAAGGCATTTCCGCCGAGACCATCCTTAAGGAAGGTCTTGTTGCCGGTATGAACGTCATCGGCGAAAAGTTCAAGAACAACGAGGTCTTCGTTCCCGAGGTTCTCGTGGCCGCTCGTGCTATGAACCAGGGCGCCGCTCTCCTCAAGCCCCTGCTTGTTCAGGAAGGCGTTAAGTCCGTGGGCAAGGTTTGTATCGGTACGGTACAGGGCGACCTTCACGACATCGGTAAGAACATCGTCAAGATGATGCTTGAGGGCAAGGGCTTTGAGGTCATCGACCTTGGAACCGACGTTCCCGCAGAGGTATTCGTAAATACCGCAAAGGAGCAGAACTGCCAGATCATCTGCTGCTCCGCCCTTCTCACCACCACCATGGGCGTTATGGGCGACGTTGTTAAGGCCGCTGAGGCTGCAGGCATCCGCGACCAGGTCAAGATCATGATCGGTGGCGCCCCCATCAACGAGGACTTCTGCCGCGAGATCGGTGCTGACGCTTACACCTCTGACGCCGCAAGCTGTGCTGACCGCGCACTTGCTTTCTGCCAGTAAAAAGGAGTTCTTATGAACGTACGCGAATTTTTGTGGGATGCGGCCCGCGCCGACGTGCGCCGCGGACTTCCCATTCTCTCCTTCCCCGCCGCCTCGAAGCTTGGCGTGTCGGTGGAGCAGTTGGTTAAGGATTCGGAGCTTCAGGCAAAGGCCATCGCCTACGTTGCCGCCGAGACCGATTCTCTTGCCGCCATCAGCCTGATGGATCTCTCAGTTGAGGCCGAGGCCTTCGGCGCTGACGTCCGTTTCTCGGAAAATGAGGTTCCCGTCGTTATCGGTCAGCTGGTATCCGATGAGGACGAGGCAAACGCCCTTGCGGTTCCCACCCTTGAAGCGGGACGCGCATCGGTCTGCGTAGAAGGCATTCGACTTGCCAAGGAGCGCATCACCGACAAGCCTCTGCTTGCGGGTATGATCGGTCCCTACTCTCTTGCAGGGCGTCTGATGGACGTGACCGAGATCATGTATCTTTGCTACGATGAGCCCGAAACAGTGCATATCGTACTGGACAAGGCGACCGAGTATCTTATCGCCTATGGCGCGGCCATGAAGGCTGCCGGCGCTGACAGCATCATGATGGCAGAGCCTCTTGCAGGCATCCTTTCTCCCGCTATGGCGGCTGAGTTCTCCGTGCCCTACGTAAAGCGCATTGTGGATGCCCTTCAGGACGACGATTTCGCCGTGATCTATCATAACTGCGGAAACGCCGTTCCCGATATGCTGGACGAGATCTACTCTCAGGGCGCGGCCGCTTACCACTTCGGTAACGCGATTGATCTTTCCGCCATTCTTGCAAAGACCCCTGCCGATATTCTCTGTATGGGTAACGTCGATCCCGTTTCCCAGTTTGCCGAGGGCACGCCCGCCTCTATGACGGCGGCAGTTGACGCTCTGATGGCATCCTGCGGCACGTACAAGAACTTCATCCCCTCCTCGGGATGCGATATTCCTGCACACGCCAACTGGGACAACATCCACGCCTTCTTTGCGGCACTGAAGAAGTAATATGACGCACGAGACGATTATTGACACCGCTCTTGACCTCGGTCTGAGCGGTGCCGTCATATTCCCCGCCTCGGCGCTTGTGACAGACCGCGCCTTCCGCGCCATGTGCGCCGACAACCGATGCGGTATGTACGGCAAGTGCTGGACCTGTCCTCCCGACGCGGGCGACATCGACGAACTGATCGCGCGACTTGGCGAATTTGACACCTGTCTTCTGTATCAGACGATTAAGGAGATCGAGGACAGCTACGATTTCGAGGGGATGCAGGAGGCGGGCAACCGTCACGCCACCTTGGGTCGTGCTCTTGCCAAGCGCATTCTTCCCGAGCTTGGCGAAAAAGCCTTGCATCTCGGCGCAGGCGGTTGTCGCTTCTGCCCCCGATGCGCCAAGCGGGACGGTCTTCCCTGCCGCGCCCCCGAGGAGGCACTTTCATCTATGGAAGCCTACGGCATCGACGTGTATAAGACCGTCAGCAAAACGTCGCTGAAATACATCAACGGGCAAAATACCGTCACCTATTTTGGCGTGATCCTTTTTTAAGGAGATCATTATGCATCTTTTAACCGTAATTCATAACGGAGCCGTCACCAAGATCCCCTTTGAGGGCGAGAAGCCCCTTGAGGCGCTTCTTGTGGAATCGGGACTCACCCTTCCCCACCCCTGCGGCGGACGGGGCGTGTGCGGCAAATGTGCCGTGGAAATCACGGGCGCACTTTCACCTATGACCGAGGCAGAACAAAAGGCGGGCACCCGTCTTTCTTGCCAGACGGTTCTTATGGGCGACGCCACACTCACACTCAAGGACGCCAATCAGGGCATGCGCATCGAGTCCGAGGCGCGCGCCTCCACCGCGGCAAAACGCCCTATGACGGGCAAATACGGCGCGGCGGTCGACATCGGCACCACCACCGTGGCGCTTCGCGTCTATGACCTTGCAGACGGATCGGTGATAGGCTCTGCCGCGGCGCTGAATCCGCAGAGAAGCGTAGCCGCCGACGTAATGGGGCGCATCGACGCCGCCTGTCACGGACAGTCTGCCCTTCTTGAGAAGCAGATCACAGACTGCATCGCGGCGCTTTTAAAAAAGGCTGTCGCAGAGCGCGATATCTCCGTGGACGCCCTGGTGCTCAGCGGAAACACCACTATGCTCTATCTTCTTGTGGGGCGGGATCCCTCGTCCTTGGCCACTGCCCCCTTTGAGGCGGACACCCTGTTTGACACCGAAGCCGAGATCCTCAGCATTCCCGCCTATCTGCCCCCTTGTATGGGTGCGTTCGTGGGCGCGGACATCACCGAGGCGCTTCTGGCAAGCGATATCGTTGGCAAAAGCGGCATCTATCTGCTTTGCGATATCGGCACCAACGGCGAGATCGCCCTTCTAAAGGACGGAAACCTTTTCGTCACCTCTACGGCGGCGGGGCCTGCCTTTGAGGGCGTAGGCATTTCGTCGGGCTGTATGGGCATTTCGGGCGCCATTGACCGCGTCTGGGCAGAAAACGGAGCCTTCCGCTTCACCACCATTGACAGTCAGCCCCCCATCGGCATCTGCGGTTCGGGTCTTATTGACGCCGTGGCCGCCGCCCTTTCCGTGGAGCTGATCGATGAGACGGGCGCTATGGAGGAGGACGAGATCGACCTTGGCGGCATTCTTCTGCTGCCCGAGGACGTCCGCGCCCTTCAGCTGGCAAAGGCCGCCATCGCGGCAGGTATCGATACCCTGCTTGACGAAGCGGGTGTCACGGCAGACGATATCGACGAATGCGTTATCGCGGGCGGCTTCGGAAGCCATCTGAATCCCGCAAGCGCCGCCGCCATCGGACTTCTGCCTGCCACTCTCGTGCCCCGCATCCGCACCATCGGAAACGGCTCTCTTGACGGCGCGTCTATGACCCTTCTTGACATCGATAAGAAGGATACCCTCCGTGCCATCGCCGCCTCGGCGAAGCTTGTAAACCTCGGCGGCAACCCCAAATTCAACCCCTACTATATTGACAAAATGATGTTTGAATAAGAAAAAGGACAGAGAAAAATTCTCTGTCCTTTTATGATGCCCCTATATCGTCACCTGCGGTATGACCCAGTAGCTCGTCCACCGTAATGCCGAAGCAATCGGCGATATCAGGCAGAAGCTGAATGTCGGGGTAGCACCGCGCTGACTCCCATTTGGACACCGCCTGATTGGAAACACCGATAGCTCGCGCCAATTCCAGCTGTGTCATGCCCTTTTGCTTTCTGAAAAATGCGATTCGTTCGTGAATTTGGATCTTGTACATAGTCCCTCCGTTTCTTTTGCAAACCTACGATTTTGGGGCAACAAAAAAGCGCACCCCGTAAGAGATGCGCAGAGGTTACAAGACAAGACGGGACACAGAAAAAGACAGCCCGGCAATCACGGCATCACATACGAAGAATATTGCTTTTTTGTTACCTTGATTCATATTCATTTGCACCGTGATCACCTCTCTTTCTTTTTTGATTTTACTCTGCCATTGTATCACGATTCTCCTCTCTTGTCAACCGCTTCCAACCATAGGTTGAAAACATCTTTACAAAACAATAAATTGATGTTTATCGGGGAGTCGCACAGACAAAATGGCGCGAACCGTACCTTGTAGGGCGGTGCCTTGGTGCCGCCGAAAATGTGCGGTTTATCGGTTGTTACGGCGGGAGCAAGCCCCCGCCCTACGGGTTTGTGCGCAAATCGAACACACCGCCAAATCAAAATTTGAATCAAAAAAGGACAGAGATTTTCTCTGTCCTTTGATTTTTTAGTTGGGAGATCAATACATACTGCCCATACCGCCGCCCA
>JAZLBM010000188.1:0-9312 GCA_045613705.1 Eubacteriales bacterium
GTAGCCGCTGAGGAGGCACTCGCCGCACTCAAGGCAGAGGTTGCCGGTGCCGCCGAAGAGGCAAACGCCGCTCGCTCCGAGCTTGAGGAGAAGCTGGCTGCCGAGGCAAACGAGAAGGAGACGGTCAAGGTCGAGCTTGCATCCGTTTCCGGTGAGCTTGAGGCGTCCCGCGGCCGCGAGGCCGATCTTGAGGCGCGCGTAGCCGCCATCGCCGAGGAGCTTGCCGCCGTTCGCACGGCCGCAGAGGAGGCTCGCCGCGAGCAGGACGAGCTGTATGCGGAGCTTGCCGAGAAGCAGGCGTCCACCGATGAATTTGCCAAGCACGAGACCGCACTTCGCGAGGTGGCAGAGCGCCGTCTTGCCGAGGGTGAGGCCGCCGTGGCAGCCGCAGAGAGCGTAGCAAACGAGCTTCGCGAGAAGCTTGCCGGCTTTGAGGCAGAGGCCGAAGAGAAGGTCAACCTTCTTCGTGCCGAGCTTGAGGAGCAGATGGAAGCCATCCGTGCCGAGCTGAATGCGGCACGTGAGGAGAACGCACAGCTGAAGGAGACCGTTGCGGCTGATGCCGAGGCGTCCGAGGAAGCAAAGAAGAACGTAGCCGAGCTTGAGGCAAAGATCGACGAAGAGGTTCTTGCCCGTGCCAATGCGGAGAAGGAGCTTGCCGTCAAGAAGGCCGAGCTTGCGGAGGCTGACGGCAGAGAAGCCGCCCTTCGTGAGGAGCTGAACGCCAGAATCGGAGGCGAGGAGGAGATCCGCGCCGTCGCAGAGGGTCGCGTTGCCGAGAAGGAGGCAGAGCTTGCCGCCGCCGCAGAGCGCTACGAGGCACTGGCCGCCGAGCTTGAGGCTGTGAAGAAGGAAAAGGAGGCCGCACTTCTTGAGATCACCGATAAGGATCTGGCCCTTCGTGAGCTGACCATTCGTGAGAATGCGCTTCACGCAGAGGTGGAGAAGGAGCAGGCGCTTCGCGAGGTATACGAGAGAAAGCTTGAGGCAAAGGAAAGAACGCTCCGCGAGCTGGAGGGCAAAAAGCCTGCCGCAGAGAAGCCTGCTGAGAGCACTGACGATATGCCCACTGTTTCTCTTAAGGCGATCCGCCGTCCTGTTGACGAGAATCAGTTGACCATTGATTCCGCTGAGGGCGCGCCTGCCGCTGAGGAGAAGCCGGCAGAAGAGGTGAAGCCTCTTACCGCATCCGACGATAAGCAGATCGAGAACGAGAAGAAGAAGGCGCAGAAGCGCGTTCGCTCCATGTTCGATCTCATTACCTTTGAGAATGTCTGATCTTCCCGAGCTTTTGTGTCCGGCGGGGGATCCTATGGCGCTTGCCGCCGCTATCGACGCGGGGGCGGATGCCATCTATATGGGATCCTGTGATTTCAACGCCAGAAAAAATGCTACCAACTTTACGCCCGAGGATATGCGTGAGGCGATCAAGCTCGCCCACGCATACGGGGTAAAGATCTATATTACGCAGAATACCCTTGTACTTGACAGGGAGCTTTCTGCCTACTTAAGTGCGGCGGAATCTGCCTTGTCGGCAGGTGCTGACGCACTTATTGTTGCCGATCTTGGGGGCGCTATGGAGATCCGTCGCCATTTTCCCGAGGCGGAGCTTCACGCAAGCACCCAGATGTCGGGTCACAATGTGTCGGCGGCGAGACGGCTTGCCGATCTCGGCTTTTCCCGTATGGTCTGCGCCAGAGAGATGTCGCTTGCCGATCTTCGTACCTTTACGGCAGAGTCGCCTATTGAGGCGGAGGTCTTTGTCCACGGCGCGCTTTGCGTGTGCCACTCGGGACAGTGTCTGTTTTCCTCGGTGGTGGGCGGAAGAAGCGGTAACCGCGGCGAGTGTGCCCAGCCCTGCCGATTGCCCTTCGGCGAGAAGGGAAGGGAGAGCTATCCGCTTTCCTTGAAGGATCTGGCACTTGCCGAGCATATTCCTGCCCTCATTGACGCGGGCGTGGCTTCGCTGAAGATCGAGGGACGTATGAAGTCTCCCGAATACGTGCGCGAGGTGGCGCGTGTATACCGCCGACTGCTTGACGAGCGTCGCGGCGCGACCCGTGACGAAATGAAGCTGCTTGCCGAGGTCTTCTCCCGCGGCGGCTTTACCGACGGTTATTTCAAAGGAAAGATCCATAGCGGAATGCTTGGCGTTCGTTCCGAAGAGGATAAACAAAAATCCCGCATTCTTGAGCCCTTCCGCGGCATCGAGCGCAAGATCCCCCTTCGTATGGAGGCGGCGATCACCCGCGATCGCCCCGCAAGCCTTACGGTTACGGCCGGCGACCGTGTGGGACACGCCGAGGGACCCGTGCCCTTTGCGGCAAAGACGGCGCCTATGACCGAGGATTCTGTAACCGAGCGCCTTTCGAAGCTTGGCGGCACGCCTTACGTGGCGTCTGACGTCAGTCTTACGCTTGACGAGGGACTGATGCTTCCCGTTTCCGCGCTGAATGCCCTTCGCCGTGATGCATTGGCAGATCTTTCAGGGAACGTGGAAAAGCCTCTTGCAAAGGCCGAGGTCGCACCTCTTGCGCCCACCGCCCGTGCCGTGGCCGAGAAAACGGCGCGGTTTGACCGCCCCGAGCAGATCCCCGAAGAGGCCAAAGCCTATTTTGATCATATCTATCTGCCCCTTGAGCGCTACGACGGCTCGGTTGACGGCGTGGTGATCCCGCCCGTTATCTTTGACGGTGAGCGCCCGAAGGTGGAGGAAATGCTTCGCGACGCCGCAGAAAAAGGCGCCCGTCACGCCCTTGTGGGCAATCTTGGACACCTGGATATGGTGACGGCGGCAGGGCTTGTGCCTCACGGCGATTTCCGCCTGAACGCCACCAACCGCGCTACCGTGGCGATGACCGAGCAGCTTGGCTGTGCGGATATTATCGTATCTCCCGAGCTGACCCTTCCGCAGGTGCGGGACGTGGGCGGTGCCAAGTCTCTTATCGTATACGGCAGATTGCCTCTTATGATACTTGAAAAATGTGTGGGACGCGAGCTTGGCGACTGTTCCTCCTGTACCGAGGGAAAGCTTGCGCTTTGCGACCGACGGGGCGTTCATTTCCCCGTTCTGCGGGTGTTTGACCATCGCTCTATGATCTGCAACAGCATTCCTACCTGTATGTCGGATATGCCGGAGCGCCTCGCGGAGCTTGGTGTCTGCGGTCAGCATTTTATTTTTACGGTAGAGACCGCACGGGAGTGCCGCGAGGTAATCGAGGCCTTCCAAAGAAAGAAGCCTCTTTCCGTACCCGTTCGACGGATCGGACGGACGTAAAACCGATTCGAAAAGGAAAGGTGAAAAGCATCCATGTTTGGAAAATTTAACGTTTTTGCGCTGATCAAGTGGCTGTTTCGCTTGGTTGTGACGGCGGTGGTGATCCTTGTGTTCGCCATCTTCTTCTGGCGCTTTATTACGGGCAGAGTGCCCGAGGAGCTTCAGGTGCTCAGCCCCAACGATGCGCTGGCAGAGGCTTATGCCGAGCACGGCGAGGCGCTTGCACTCTACACGCAGGAGCAGAACTCCATCACCCGATCGGAGACCAGCTACGGCTATTTTACCTCCTGCCAGGCGATCCTCATCCCCGACGCGGAGCAGCTTCAGCTTCTCATCCGCTATAACGACAGTACTCTCGAGGCCACCGAAAAGGACTATGGGCTTGCCGAGGGATCCCTCGATCCCCTTGCGGATTGGTACGACGTGACCCTTGTGGTGGCGCGCGATCTGACCCCCGAGAACGCCGAGGATAATCTGGGGAGCGATCCCGAAAGCGTGGCGCTGACGCGTATTCAGCCCGCCGAGGTGACCGTCTCCTGCCACGAAGGACTTTACAGCTATCGCCGATTGGTCTTTGACAGTGTGCCCCAGGACGAGCTGACGCTGGCCATCTACGCCGATTTCTATTTCTTGGAGGATATCGCGTATCTTTCGGAGGATTTTGATATCTACACCGACACCGCATACGGCACACTTTGCCTCTATGCCTATGCCGATGAGACCCTCCCCCGCGCGCTGACCGATGCGGATATCGACGCGCTCCGCGCATACACTGCAAAATAATTTGAATGAAAAAGCTACCGCAGAAAGATTGTCTCTGCGGTAGCTTCTTTTTTTATAAATTGTAGTTTATCGGTCTAATATCTTTGTCGTAGGGGCGATTCATGAATCGCCCGAAAAGATTGGATTGTAGCCGTTTTCACGGGTGTGCACCGCTCGTTGCGGGCGATTCGTGAATCGCCCCTACGGTGTTTCTGCGGATTCTAAACACACCGACAAATCAAAATTTGAATCAATAAAAGGTAACGATCTCTTCTTCGGGCGGATCGGTGCGAACGGCGGACTCTACCTTCAGCACGGGACCCTTGTTCTGATACAGAGGGTGCTTTTTGAGGACGATCCTTGCCGTGACGGTAAGCCAGGAGCCCTCGGGGAAGAAGGCGGCGCCGTTATACTCGCATACAAGACCCGAATAGGCCACGTCGTCGGCGCAGCAGGTCATGATCTTTCGACCGATGGCCATCTCACCCTTTCTCAGGTTGGGATTGTTCACCGTCATTCCAAGGAACTTAACGGTCTTTCCCTCGTATTCCGCCAGCTTTTCTCCAAGGTCGCGGTAGAAAAGGGCATAATCGCGGTCGGCGATCTCCACGATGGGCGCGTTTACGTCGAAGGGCATAGGATCCTCAATATCGTCACGCTGAGTGGTGCCGTCGGTGAAATCGTAAATGATGGTAGCACTACGGGAAATGCCGCGCACAAGCTTGTGATAGGGCATAACGTCCGCGCCCTTCTCCATACGGTTGAAGACGGCGAGGTCACAGCTTTGCAGCTTGTCAACCGTCTGTGCACGCATATTGGCGTTGTACACGAGAATATTGGAAGAATCGAAGAAGGCGGTCTCCTGCGCCACAACCCAACCCTCGGGCAGATTGCGATAAAGGGAATCCAGCGCCCACATACCGTTGTATTCCACCATAACAAGGTCGATATTGCGCCCCTCGGAAAGCTTGCCGAGGGTGACGGGGGAAACGTCTTCCTCCTTCTCGATGGTGCCGCAATATACGTTCTCTGCGGCGAACAGGGAGGGCTCGTACTCCTCCTCGCCCTCCTCACACAGAATGAGAAGCACGTTTCGGTTTTCGGTGAAGCGCTTGTCGCCTACCAACGTTTCATTTATAAATTTTGTCTTGCCCGCGTCAAGAAAACCTGTGAACAGGTAAACGGGCACTTGCTTGGGAGAGAACATAGAAAACTCCTTTTAGTTGATTCCGAAGAGGGAAGCGATGGCGCCCTCGTCAAGCTTTGCGCCAATGACGCAAAGGCGACCGATGATGTCGGCGCCGCCCGTGCGGACGCTGATCTCCTCGGGAACGTAGTCAAAGTGGATCCACGCGCCGTTCTCGCCTGCTACGATACCCTTTGCGCGAAGCACGGTGCCGTACTTGCCGCTGTCAAAGGCTTCAAGAGCTTGGCGGATCTCTGCCTCGGTGAAGGCCTTGGTGGTCTCGCGACCCCAGGTAGAGAAGACCTCGTCGGCGTGGTGGTGATGGTGATGCTCGTGCTCGTGATGGTGACAGCCGCACTCGCACTCTTCATCGTGATGATGGTGATGCTCGTGCTCGTGATGGTGGCAGCCGCACTCACACTCTTCATCGTGATGATGGTGATGATGGTGATGATGCTCCGTCTCCTCGGCAAGCTTCTCGAGCTCGCCTGCAAGGGTGTTCTTCTGCTCCATAGCCGCCAAGATCGCCTTTCCGTCAAGGGCGTCCCAAGGGGTGGTGATAACGGTAGCCTCGGCGTTGTGCTCGCGAAGAAGCGCAACTGCCTTCTCAAGCTTATCCTCACTCATACCCGCCGTGCGGCTGAGGATGATGGTGCCCGCGTTTGCAACCTGGTCGCCGTAGAACTCGCCGAAGTTCTTGAGATAGACGCGGCACTTGGAGGCGTCCGCAACGGTGGTGAAGCTATTGAGAAGCACGTCCTTGTCGGCAACCTTTTCCACGGCGTGGATCACATCGGAAAGCTTGCCCACGCCCGAGGGCTCGATGAGGATGCGGTCGGGATGGAATTCGTCAAGCACCTTGCGAAGGGCCTCGGTGAAGTCGCCCACAAGGCTGCAGCAGATGCATCCGCTGTTCATTTCGGTGATCTCGATGCCCGCCTCGCGGAGAAAGCCGCCGTCGATGCCGATCTCCCCAAACTCGTTTTCGATCAGTACCACCTTCTCCCCCGCATACGCCTCGGAGAGAAGCTTTTTGATAAGGGTAGTCTTGCCGGCGCCGAGAAAGCCGGAGAATATATCGATCTTAGTCATAGCAATATCCTTTCGCGTGAAATAGTACCTATATATTTTAGCACTCTTTTTTGAATTTTTCAATCCTTGGGGCAAAGTTTTTCAAAAGTTTTTATTGACAGAGCCGCGTTTTTGTGATATACTCACCCATAGAGGCTATGACGGAACGAGTAACCGACGCCGCGCCGCAAGAGAGAGGGAATCGTGGCTGAAAATTCCCTTAGGCAGAAATCGGTGAAGACCACTCCCGAGCCGTCTGTGAGGAGCAGACCGTGTCACCCGCGTTAAGGGCGCTTGAGTGAAATATCAAGGTGGAACCGTGCGTTACGCACCCTTGGGATGACCCATGGGTGTTTTTTCTTTTGTAAATTTACGAGGAGGATATATTATGAAGATCATTATGCATGACGGCTCTGTTGAAGAGCATTCCTTTGAAGAAGAGGTAGGCGCGGGCGCACTGCGTCATACCGCGTCCCACGTTCTGGCGCAGGCAGTAAAGCGTCTGTATCCCGACACCAAGCTTGCTATCGGCCCTTCGATCAAGGACGGATTCTATTACGACTTTGACCGCAATCACCCCTTCACCGAGGAGGAGCTGGCGGCACTTGGGGCCGAGATGAAGAAGATCACCAAGGAGAATCTCAAGCTTGAGAGATTCACCCTGCCTCGCGCCGAGGCAATTGCCCTCATGGAAGAGCGCGGCGAGCCCTATAAGGTAGAGCTTATCATGGATCTGCCCGAGGACGAGGAGCTTTCCTTCTATCGCCAGGGCGAGTTCGTTGACCTTTGCGCAGGCCCTCACGTAACCTACACCTCTGCGGTCAAGGCGTTCAAGCTGACCTCGGTGGCAGGCGCATACTGGAGAGGTAGCGAGAAGAACAAGATGCTGACCCGTATCTACGGCACCGCATTTGCCAACAAGACCGACCTTGAGGAGTACCTCACCCGTATGGAGGAGGCCAAGAAACGCGACCACCGCAAGCTTGGTAAGGAGCTGGGACTGTTCGCCCTGCGCGATGAGGCACCTGGTATGCCTTTCTATCTTCCCAACGGTATGATCCTCAAGAACACCTTGATCGACTATTGGCATGAGGTTCATGACAAGTGGGACTACAAGGAGATCTCCACCCCCCAGATCATGCGCCGCACCCTTTGGGAGACTTCCGGACACTGGGATCACTATAAGGAAAATATGTATACCACCCTTATTGACGAGGAGGATTTCGCTGTCAAGCCCATGAACTGCCCCGGCAGTATTCTCGTATATCAGTTGGAGCCTCACTCCTACCGTGAGCTTCCTCTGCGTTACGGTGAGTTGGGGCGCGTGCATCGCCATGAGCTTTCGGGCGCACTTCACGGTTTGTTCCGCGTTCGTTGCTTTACCCAGGACGATGCTCATATTCTGCTGGCTCCCGAGCAGATCAAGGATGAAGTGGTTCGTATCACTAAGCTGTTTGACGAGGTATATTCTCTGTTCGGTCTGCCCTATAAGATCGAGCTGTCCACCATGCCCGAGGATCATATCGGCTCTGTGGAGGATTGGGATGTGGCCACCGCGTGCCTTGCCGATGCCATTACCAGCATTGGAAAGACCTACCACATCAACGAGGGCGATGGCGCCTTCTACGGTCCTAAGCTTGACTTCCACATTCAGGACAGCCTGGGACGTACTTGGCAGTGCGGAACCATCCAGTTGGACTATCAACTTCCCGGTCGCTTCGGTCTGGAGTACACCGGCTCCGATGGCGAGAAGCATTGCCCCGTTATGATCCACCGCGTGGTGTTTGGCTCTGTGGAGCGCTTTATCGGCGTGATCATCGAGCACTTCGGCGGCAAGTTCCCCACTTGGTTGGCACCCGTGCAGGTTAAGGTTCTTCCCATTACCGACCGTAACAATGAGTACTGTGATGGCATTATCGCGGCTCTTAAGGCAGCCGGCGTGCGTTGCGAGTGCGACAAGAGACAGGAGAAGACTGGCTTCAAGATTCGCGAGGCTCAGCTTATGAAAACTCCCTATATGCTAGTCATCGGTGATAAGGAGCAGGAGGACGGAACGGTATCCGTTCGCCGTCGCGATTGCGTACAGAACGAGGTCATGAAGATGGAAGACTTCGTGGCTATGGTGGCAAAGGAAATTGCCGACCGAGCATAAAAACAATCAAAGGCGCAGGTCTTCCTGCGCCTTTTGTGTTGCAAATTTTGATTTAGCGGTCTGTTCGCACAAACAAAACGGCGAGCGAAAGCCTTCTCTAAGATAGAGAAGGTGGCGGCGAAGCCGACGGATGAGTGTGCGCTAATTCCGCGTGCCATAAGGCTTCGCACCCTCATCACCCGCTTCGCGGGAGCTTCTCCATCTTGGAGAAGCCTTTAAAGAGCGTCGCCCGATCGTTTAAATTAAAATTTGAAACTCACCGATAAACATCAATTTATTTCTTTTCTTTCGCCTTTTTCTGTTCTCTTTGAGTATTTCGTTCCCAGAATACGCCGTCCACGTAGCCTTGAATGGTGGGATCGCAGTCGGCGTCCTCAAGGCGCTTTTCGGCCCATACGCAATAGGTGGGATCCTGCTCGATGCCGATAAAGTGGCGACCGAGTTTTTTGGCGACAACCGCCGTGGTGCCCGAGCCGAGAAAGGGATCGAGAACGAGGTCACCCTCGCGTGAGCTTGCCAAAATCAGCTTTGCCATCAGCTTTTCCGGCTTTTGGGTGGGATGCGCCGTGTTTTCCGCCATAGACCAGTAGGGTACCGAAATATCGTCCCAGAAGTTGGAGGGACAGGTGTCGCGGAACTTTACGCCGCTTTCGGGATCCTCCTGCCAGTCGCGAGGCTGTCCGTCCTTGACATAGGGTGTCAGCACCTTGCGGCGAAGCTTCACCGCGTCAAGATCGAAGGTGTATTCGTCAGACACGGTGGCAAACCAGATGTCCTCCATGCCGCTTTTCCAATTTTGAGCCGCACCGCGCCCCTTTTCCCGTTGCCAGGTGATGCGGTTGCGCACGTGAAGATATTCTCCCA
>JAZLBM010000189.1:0-3702 GCA_045613705.1 Eubacteriales bacterium
CTGACAGCACGTGTCCGTCAGCGAAAGAATGCGAGCATTCTGTTCGCAGACGGGCTCGTGCGCCATCGCCTTCTCGCGCGCGAGAAGGCTACAAAATGACTTTGCCAATGCCCCTACCCCAAAATTCTGGGAGGTGTTGGGACCTTCTTCCAAGAAGGTTCTGACCTCTCTCGTAAGTCGGGTTAATTGTCTCTTCTCATCACCGACAAACCAAAATTTGAACGCAAAAAGGCTCGGGAGCAAGCTCCCGAGCCTTGAAAGGGTTATTACAATCAGCCGTTCTTCTTTGCCTTTTCCTTGAGCACAAGGATAGCCGCGGCAAGGAGAGCAAGTGCTACAACCCACATAACGGCACAGCAGATCGCGCCGCCGAGACTTGCGCAAAGACCTGCAACAACGTAGGAAACGGTTGCAATGCCCGCAACGAGAGTCGCGTAAGGCAGCTGGGTCTTTACGTGGTCGACGTGGTTACACTCCGCACCTGCAGAAGCGAGGATGGTGGTATCGGAAATGGGGGAAACGTGGTCGCCGAATACCGCGCCGCCAAGGGTTGCGGAAACGGTGAGGAGCGCCAGAGTTCCGCTGCCGCCAAGAATGGTAACGGCGATGGGAACGAGAACGCCGAAGGTTCCCCAAGAGGTACCGGTGGAGAATGCGATCGCACCTGCCAGAACGAAGAAGATCGCGGGGAACAGGAACTGCGGGAAGTTGCTTCCTGCAAGGTTGGCCTCAACGAATGCCTGTGCATCAAGGTAACCGCCCTTAGCACCCATGATACCGGAGATGGACCAAGCGAAGGTCAGAATGAGGATCGCGGGAACCATGGCCTTGAAGCCCTCGGTAAAGCTGCCGGTGATCTCCTTGAAGGAAACGACCTTGGCGATCATGTAATAAACAGCGATAATAAAGAGAGCAACGGTGGAGCCGATGGCAAGAGACATACCGGCGTCACAGTTGGAGAAGGCCTCGATGAAGTTGGCCGACTGCAGCTCGGTGTCGATGCTGTTGGTGTCCCAGTTGTAGAAGAAGCCGGTGTAAAGCATACCTGCGATACAGCAAACGATAAGAATGATAACGGGGATCACAAGGTGACGAACCTTACCGTTGGGATTTGCAAGAACCTCTGCGCCCTTCTCGTCGCTTCCGCCCTCACCCGCGTGAAGGTCGCCGGTGGAAGCCGCGATCTCCTCGTTGCGCTTCATCTTGCCGAAGTCAAACTTGAAGAAGCAAAGCGCAAATACCATAACGATGGTAAGGAGCGCGTATACGTTGTAAGGAATGGTGCTGATAAATACCATCAGACCGTCGCCCTCGAGCTCGCCTGCAACAGCCGCCGCCCAGCTGGAAATGGGAGCGATGATACAGATGGGAGCCGCGGTCGCGTCGATGATGTATGCAAGCTTTGCGCGGGAAACCTTAAACTTATCGGTAACGGGGCGCATAACCGAGCCGACCGTCAGACAGTTGAAGTAGTCGTCAACGAAAATAAGACAACCAAGACCTGCGGTTGCCGCAAGTGCGCCGCCACGGGACTTGATCTTCTTGCCTGCCCAATCGCCGTACGCCTTTGCGCCGCCCGACTTCTGAAGCAGAACAACGAGAATACCGAGAACTACGAGGAATACGATGATCGGCGTATTGCCGCCCACCTTGTCACTCATAACCTGATACAGGGTAAAGAGTGCCTTGATGGGATCGCCTGCGGCGTACATCATAGCACCTACGAAAATACCAAAGAACAGGGACACGTAGACCTGCTTGGTCAGAAGCGCCAGCACAATGGCAATGATGGCGGGCATAAACGCCCAGAAAGTACCTTCCATGATTTTCTCCTTTATGTATAAAAAATTTGAGAACAAAAAAAGCCACGGTGCTATCAATACCGTGACAAAGCGTCAAATATCCAATAGCACAACACCGCAGGGGCGGTGACAGTCGCGCCGATCTTTTCGTCGCGCCCGAACGGTGGGGTATGGGCGACCCTCCCATTCTCGGCGGCTTTCCCTTTCCCACGCAGACCAACGTCCCTGTCTGCGCTTATCATGATCGCCGCGCCTCTATTTCTTTTTTATGCGTTCAGTATAGCACACCCCACGCCGCTTGTCAACATTTTCCGACAAAAATCCTTTCTCCTCCTTTGATTTTATGCTTGACGGGCGGAAACTTTTCTGTTATGATGATATATGAAATCAAATACAAGAAAAGGAAGTATTGTTATGAGCGATATCAAAGACATTTCCCTCGCCCCCTCCGGTCACGACAAGATCGAGTGGGTGCGCTCCTATATGCCGGTGCTCAACCGCATCCGCGCAGACTTTGAGGCAACCAAGCCCTTTGCGGGTCTGAAGATCTCTATGTCCATTCACCTTGAGGCCAAGACCGCGTATCTTGCCAAGGTGCTCCGCGCAGGCGGTGCCGAGGTGTTTGTGACGGGCTGTAATCCCCTCTCCACCCAGGACGACGTTGCGGCGGCGCTTGCCTCCGAGGGCTTCACGGTTCACGCCCACCACGGCGCCACCGAGGAGCAGTATAAGAACGACCTCATCCGCACCCTCTCCTGCTGTCCCGACCTCATCATTGACGACGGCGGCGACTTCATTTCCCTGCTCCACGGCGAGTACCGACACCTCGGTAAGAACCTCATCGGCGGATGCGAGGAGACCACCACGGGCATTCACCGCCTTGAGGCGCGTGAGGCACAGGGACTTCTTGACTACACCATGATCAATATCAACGATGCCGACTGTAAGCATCTGTTTGACAACCGTTACGGCACGGGTCAGTCTACCCTTGACGGTATTATGAACTGCACCAACCTGATCCTTGCGGGCAAGACCGCCGTCGTTGCCGGCTACGGCTGGTGCGGACGCGGCGTGGCGATGCGACTCAAGGGAATGGGCGCGCTTGTCATCGTCACCGAGATCGATCCCACCAAGGCCATGGAGGCAGTTATGGACGGCTACCGCGTGATGCCTATGGACGAGGCCGCACCTCTGGGCGATCTGTTCATCACCCTCACGGGTACCAACGACGTTATCACCCGTCGCCACTTTGAGGTAATGAAGGACGGCGTTCTCCTTGCCAACAGCGGTCACTTTGACGTGGAGATCAACAAGGAGGAGCTTGCGGCGCTGGCAGTGGATATCAAGCAGAGAAAGCCCAACATTATGGGCTACACCATGGCAGACGGTCGTGTGATCAATCTTTTGGCAGAGGGTCGCCTTGTGAACCTTGCCGCAGGCAACGGTCACCCCGCCGAGATCATGGATATGTCCTTCGCCCTTCAGGCCAAGGGTCTTGAGTATCTGGCAAAGAACCGCAGGAGCCTTGAGCACAAGCTCTATGCGGTTCCCCACGAGACCGACGTGGCCGTCGCCCGTCTGAAGCTGGAGGCGCTGGGTGTTTCCATCGACGCCCTCACCGACGATCAGCTGGCATACCTTTCAAAAGTAGAATAAAACCGAAAAAAACCGCAGAGCTCGTCTCTGCGGTTTTTGTGTGAAATATAAATTGATGTTTATCGCGCCGGCGCGCGAAGTGCAGAATGCAGAGTGCAGAGTTATAAATTGATGTTTATCGGTCTGTTCGTCGGTGCACTTAAAGCCTCCCTCCGAGAGGGAGGTGGCACACGAAGTGTGACGGAAGGAGCCTGCGAGATGCGCGATTAGCACTTGCCATATCAAGGCGCAAAAGATTTTGTTG
>JAZLBM010000190.1:0-2723 GCA_045613705.1 Eubacteriales bacterium
CTGAGGGAGCACGCGTGACAAAGCCTTTTGCGCCTTGGTATGGCAAGCGTTTGTCACTTGTACCGCAGGCTCCTTCCGCCTCGCATTCGCTCGGCACCTCCCTCTCGGAGGGAGGCTATTCGCTCGCCATGAACAGACCGATAAACATCAATTTGAAAGCAAAAAATTGCGCAAAAAAGGGGGAGATCGCTCTCCCCCGAAAAATTCTTTTTTACTTGGCGTAGTCGACGGCGCGGCTCTCGCGGATGACGTTGATCTTGATCTGTCCGGGGTACTTGACCTCTTCCTGGATCTTCTTCGCCATATCGCGGGCGATCAGCTTCATTCCCTCGTCGGCAACGTCCTCGGGACGTACCATTACGCGGATCTCGCGACCTGCCTGGATGGCAAACGCCTTATCAACACCGGTGAAGCTCTTTGCGATCTCCTCCAGCTTTTCAAGACGCTTGATGTAGTTCTCAAGATCCTCACGGCGGGCACCGGGACGGGCTGCGGAAATGGCATCTGCGGCCTGAACGATGATAGCGATGATGGTCTTGGGATCCACGTCGTTGTGGTGAGCCTCGATGGCGTGAACCACCTCGCGGCTTTCCTTATACTTCTTGGCGGCGTTAACACCGATCTCAACGTGAGAGCCCTCAACGTCGTGGGGGAACGCCTTACCGATATCGTGAAGCAGACCTGCGCGCTTCGCCGTGGTGCTGTCAACACCCAGCTCGTCGGCGATCATGCCTGCAATAAAGGCAACCTCAATGGAGTGCTTCAGAACGTTCTGTCCATAGCTGGTACGGTAACGAAGACGTCCGAGAAGCTTAACAAGCTCGGGATGGATTCCGTGAATGCCAACCTCGAAGGTTGCGCGCTCACCTGCCTGCTTTACGGCAGCCTCTACCTCGCGGGTAGCTTTTTCAACCATCTCCTCGATGCGGGCGGGATGGATTCGTCCGTCGGCGATGAGCTTCTCAAGAGAAAGTCTTGCGATCTCACGTCTTACGGGATCAAAGCCCGACAGGGTGATGGCTTCGGGGGTATCGTCAATGATCAGCTCGACGCCCGTCAGGGTCTCAAGCTTCTGAATGTTTCTACCCTCGCGGCCGATGATACGGCCCTTCATATCCTCGCTGGGAATGGTAACGACGGAAATGGTGGTTTCTGCAACGTGGTCTGCGGCGCAACGCTGAATGGCAAGCGAGATAATGTTTCTCGCCTTTTCGTCGGCGTTCTCCTTGAACTCGGTCTCCAGCTCGTCAAGGCGCTGTGCAAGCTCGTGCTTGACCTCGGATTCTACGCGATCCAGCAGCTCCTGCTTGGCGTCCTCAGCCGAAATTCCCGCGATCTCCTCAAGGCGCTTAATGTGAACGGAAAGCACCTGGTCGATCTGCTCTTTTACGGCATCGGCGTCCTTGATCTTCTTATCCAAGACCTCATTCTTACGCTCAAGAGCGTCAGACTTCTTGTCGATGTTCTCTTCCTTTTGCGTCAAACGACGCTCAGTTCTCGTCAGCTCGGCACGGCGCTCCTTGAGCTCTCGCTCAGCCTCGTTTCTCTGGCGAAGGATCTCTTCCTTTGCCTCCAGCAGGGCTTCCTTCTTACGGGTCTCGGCTTGCTTTGTGCCTTCTTCCAGAAGACGCTTGGCTTCCACCTCAGCGGAACCGATCTTGGCTTCAGCGAAGCGCTTACGGATCGAAATACCTGTGAGGATACCGATCAAAAGACCTGCCACGAGTGCCGCACCACCAACGATGATGGTGATCATATCAGGCATACTACACCTCCTTTTTCTTTCTTTCTATCAGATTTTTGGTTGTTTCTATCATGTAACGGGCATAGCCAACGCATTTTATGATATACATATCCATTGTACATCTTTTCCCCTCGTTTGTCAATAGGTTTTACCCTTCCCAAGCGGTTTTTTTCAAAAATAATCCACCCCTTGGGGGTGGAGGAAAATTCTGTGGGAGAGCTTTTGAGTGGGCATATTCACAAATCCAAAAAAAAGAAAAACCATGCACAAGGCTTGGTTTTATGTGTGGATTTTCATTGGGGGATCTCTTTCAAGGTTTTACAACTGGCGATCAGCATTCGTCTGATCCGTCCGCAAAGATTTCTGTGATTTTTATAGGTTGCCTCATCAATACCTTTTGTGTTGAATAACAACTGCAACCACCCTTCTGTTTCGTTGCATTCCTTAAGGGCAATTTCAAATTTGGAAAGCATATCCGCCCTGCTCTGCCCATAATTGGCTTCGCGAATGTTGGCGTAAACGCTGCTCGAGCTTTTTCGGATCTGAAACAGTGTGTTGGACGGTGCCGAAATATTTTGGCAAAGCAATTCTATTTGGGTTGCCAGCCGTTCCGAACAGGTCAACAAGTAATTTTTAGGCATACCATCACCCCTTCATAAATAATATATCATATTTTACAAGCAAATTCAAGATGTTTTTCATCTTCGTTTCTCTATCACGCCAAAGGCGTGTATACCACCAAGGCGCAAGCCTTGCATATTATCAACACGAAGTGTTGTATATCATCAAGCCGCAGGAGGATGCACGCCGGCGCGTGATGATATACAGCCCCGCAGGGGCTGATGATATGCACCGCTCTTCGCGCGGTGATGATATGCCAAGCCTGCGGCTTGGATAAAAAAATTCCGAAAGCATTCGCTTTCGGAATTTTTTGGAGGTGACGGCCGGATTTGAACCGGCGGATAACGGTGTTGCAGAC
>JAZLBM010000191.1:0-5463 GCA_045613705.1 Eubacteriales bacterium
AATGTGTTTTTTTGTGCCGCTATCAATAGCAGATGCGAAATGAAGAGACAGATTGGACTTTGATGCAGAATCGGAATAAAATTGTATGTTTTCTGAGGTTTTTGTTACCCACAAAAAATTCGACATATAAGCACATTCTCCCTTCTTTTATTATCGGTCACCAATACTATTGTATCATAAAAAAATAAAAACCGCAACTCTTTTGTATCAGAATTGCGGTTTTTATTTGGCGGAGATGGAGAGATTTGAACTCTCGCGCCGGGAATACCGACCTACACCCTTAGCAGGGGCGCCTCTTCGGCCAACTTGAGTACATCTCCATATACCCTGCGAGTCGCCGGTTGCATAAACTCGCAAGGGTTATTATACCCCTTTTTTCAGGGTTTGTCAATACTTTTTTGAGAAATCGCGCGCTTTTTTCGAAAAGTGATTCAAAAAGCCGCTTATACGGGGCTCAGATCCTGCATCAGCGACCGATATCGGTCTCCCGACACCACCAGGTTCTCTATCACCGCAATATCCGACATAGCAAGCAGCTCGGAAATGCGTGCCGCAAATTCCCGATCCTCCTCCGAGACCTCGGGCAGACCGTCGGGATGGTTATGCAGAATGGCTACCGCCGCGCTTCGCAGAAGCCAGGGGCTTGACAGAAGGCGAAGCGCATCCACCTCGGCATCGGCATAGCCGCCGCCCGAAAGGCACACGCAATCGGTGACGCGCAGACTGCCCGTCATCAGCACCGCATAGACCGCCTCGCGGTCGGTGCCCGCAAACAGCTCGGTGGCATATTCACCCATTTTCTCGGGAGAATCCAGGTACACGCCGCCCTCGTCCGCGCTTCGCTCAAGTCCGCGCAGTTGCCCCAAAAGCTTCAACAAGAACGCGCTCTTGGGGCCAATACCGCGCACCTCGGTCAATTGTTCGTAATCTGCCAAAAACACGCCGTCAAGGTTGTCAAATTCCTCAAGAAGTCTGTGGGCAATGTCATTGGTGTTTCTTCGGGGAATGGAGAAGCTGAGCAGCATTTCCAGCATCTCGTGGTCCGCAAAGCGGGCGCCCGTCAGAAACTTTTTTCTCATTCGTTCTCTGTGTCCGTCGTGCATATTCCGATACCTGATTATTTGAAAAATTCAAGAATAACGATCTCCTCGGGATTGCCAAAGCGAGGGATCCCGATCTCATTGGAAAGGCCTCTGCTGACGATCAGAAGAGGCTCATCCGCCATTGTCAAGGGCAAATCCTTGACGCGCTTTCTTCCCCGATACGCGCCTGCGGTAAAGTGAGGCAGAATGCCCTGTCCCGGGGCGAAAACGCCCTGTCCGCCGATGCTCCATTGTCCGCCGTGGGCGTGACCCGAGAGCACCAGCTCCATCTTTCTGTTTGCAAGATAGGGGCGGTAATATTCGGGGTGGTGGCAAAGAAGGATATGGGTGCCCTTCTCCGCAGAGAAGCCGTCAAGCCACGCCACGTCGGGGGCGGGGGTTCTTTTCAGCCGTCCCTGCTTTTTGCCTCGGTAACCCGAAGAAAGACCACCGATAACAAAGCCGCCAAGGCGGGCATAGGTATTATCCAAAAGTCGCACGCCCGTCTTACGGATGCGCGCCTCGATATTTTCGCACCTCCACTCGTGGTTACCCAGGGAGCAGAACACGGGAGCCACGGTAATGAGGCTCCGAAGGAGGGCGAGGCCCCTTGCGGCGCGGTCGGCGTCGTGCACCGTGTCGCCTGCCACGAGGATCACGTCGGGCGATATTTCCCTGAGTGCCTCGACAAGAGGGGTGGGGTCGCCGTTGTGAAAGTCGGCAACGAGGGCGGCACGAAGGGGCTGTGCGGCGCCCGCAATCGGATACGTTGTAACTTTCATACGGTTATACGGTAGCCACCTTCAAAATGTTGGTGTTGCCCGAGGTGTTGACGGGCACGCCCGCAACGATGACCACACAGTCGCCCGTCTGCACCGCGTCGATCTGCTTGGCACAGTCGATGGCGTGACGGAACAGTCTCTCCTCGTCTGTCTGGTTGAGGGCAAGCACGGGATACACGCCCCAGGAAAGGGACAGCTGATGGAAGGTCTTCACCTCGGGAGAGGTGGCAACGATCAGCTCATGGGGACGGAACTTGGACACGCGGAGCGCGGTACGACCCGACTTGGTGACGGCAATAATGGCGCGCGCGCCCATATCACGGGCGGTGGTGCACGCCGCGTCACAGATGGCGTTTGTGATGTCCGAAGCGTGGGTTTCGTACTGAATACCACGGTAAACGTTCATGGCGAAGGCGTCTGCCTCGGCCTGCTTTGCGATCTTAGCCATAACCTTGACCACCTTGTCGGGGTGATCGCCCACAGCCGTCTCGCCCGAAAGCATAACGGCAGAGGTGCCGTCAAAGACGGCGTTTGCCACGTCGGTGATCTCGGCACGGGTGGGGGTTGCGCTATGGATCATAGACTCCAGCATCTGGGTCGCGGTGATGACCATCTTACCCGACTGGTAGCACTTGCGGATGAACTTTTTCTGAAGACCGGGCAGCTTTTCGTAGTCGATCTCGACGCCCATATCGCCTCGGGCGACCATAATGCCGTCGGAGTGTGCCAGGATCTCCTCAAAATTGTTGACGCCCTCGATATTCTCGATCTTGGAGATGATCTTGATGTCGTGTCCGCCGTGGTAGTTGAGGAACTTTCTCATCTCGATCACGTCGGCGCCGGTGCGCACGAAGGAGGCGGCGATGAAATCCACGTCGTTCTCGATGCCAAACAGAAGATCCTTCTTGTCCACCTCGCCGAGGAAGGGCATATCGATGTGGGTATTAGGTACGTTGATGCCCTTGTGGTTGCTGACAGGGCCGCCATCGTCCACGCGGCACAGAATGTCGGTCTCGGTGGTGGAGAGGACGGTCAGAAGCAGACGTCCGTCGTCGATCAGAATGCGCTTGCCCGCGGACAGCTGGGAGGGCAGATTCTTGCAGGTGACGGAGACCTCGCGATCGTTTCCGAGAACGTCACGGGTGGTGAGGGTGAACTCGCTTCCCGTTACCAGCTCGGCGCGGCCGTTTTCGAAGTCGCCCACGCGGATCTCGGGTCCCTTGGTGTCAAGCATAATAGCGGCGGGCAGACCCAGTCGGTCGCGCACGCTGCGGAACAGCTCAATGCTCTTCTTGTGATACTCGTGGGTGCCGTGGGAAAAGTTCAGGCGCGCCACGTTCATGCCGTTTTTCAGCATTCTTTCCAGCATATCCTCGTGCAGACTGGCAGGTCCCAGTGTGCATACGATCTTTGTTCTTCTCATAGTCTGTATTCCTTTCGGTGAGCCTTTTTGGCATATCTACTCAGCATAATTATATATGATTTTTGCCTCCGTGTCAATATCCCTCCGCATCGGTGAAAGTTTGATGGGTTGGTGGGCTTGTTTTCGGCATAAGCACCGTAGGGCGGCGCCTTGGTGCCACCGAAGCAAGCCCGCTCCCTATAAGGAACGATTTTCGTTATTCGTTCAAATTTTGATTTGTCGGTGTCTTCACGGCGAGATTTTAAAGGCTTCTCCAAGATGGAGAAGCTGTCGCGGAACGCGACTGATGAGGGTGCGAAGTCTTATGGAATGCGGAATAGGCGCACACTCATCCGGCGGCTTCGCCGCCACCTTCTCTATCTTAGGGAAGGCCTTAAACACACCGATAAACATCAATTTATATTTTCATTTCTCCGCTTGCTTTTCCGTCTTATGTGTGGTATACTGACTCTGTATGCATTATCAAACAAAAGGATGAAATTATGTCGATCAGATCACTTGTCGGAGATCGGGCGTTTTACCGCCGCGTTCTCTCCATTTCGTTGCCCATTATGATCCAAATGGGCATCACCAATTTTGTCAATCTTCTGGACAATATTATGGTGGGACGCCTTTGCACCGAATCCATGTCGGGCGTGTCCATCGTCAACCAATTCATTTTCATATACAACCTGCTGATCTTCGGTGCCATCTCGGCGGCGGGCATCTTTACCGCCCAATTCCATGGATGCGGCGACGTTAAGGGCGAGCGGGACACCTTCCGCTTCAAGCTGCTGATCAACCTTGGCGCCTCCATCCTCGGCACCGTTGCCTTTGCCCTGCTTGACGAGCAGCTCATCTCCCTCTTCCTCCACGCGGGAAGTGCCGAGGGCAACCTTGCACTGACCCTCTCCGAGGGCAAGGCTTACCTTGGCGTGATGCTGATCGGTCTTTTGCCCTACGCCGTCTCCCAGGTATACGCCTCCACCATGCGCGAAACGGGACAGACGGTCATGCCCGCCGTGGCCAGTAGCGTAGCCGTGGGCATCAACTTCGTTTTCAACTATCTCCTGATCTTCGGTCATCTGGGACTCCCCGCCATGGGTGTGCGCGGCGCGGCGCTTGCCACCGTCATTTCCCGTTTCGTTGAGCTTTCCGTCATCGCGATCTGGGGTCACACCCACAAAAAGCAATGCCCCTTCCTCGTCGGCGCGTTCCGATCCTTCTCCATTCCCCGCGCGCTGATGGGCAAGATCGCCGTCAAGGGTCTCCCCCTTATGCTCAATGAGGTCTTCTGGGCCTTTGCCATGACCATGCGGAATCAGTGCTACTCCATGCGCGGACTTGACGTGGTTGGCGCGCAAAACATCAGCACCACCATTTTCAATCTTTTCAACGTGGTATATATGGCCATCGGAAGCTCCATCGCCATCGTGGTGGGAAGCCTGCTTGGCGCGGGCAAGACCGAGGAAGCACGGGACACCGACCGCAAGATGATCGCCTTTTCGGTGACCTGCGGCACGGTGCTGGGACTGCTTCTGATCCTCGCGGCCCCCTACTTCCCCATGATCTACAAGACCACCGACACGGTGCGGTCTCTTGCCTCCTTTATGATCATCGTATCGGCGGCGACCATGCCCTTCTGCGCTTACGCGCACGCCTCCTACTTTACCCTCCGCTCCGGCGGCCTTGTGGGAACCACCCTGCTTCTTGACAGCGTGTTTATGTGGGTTGTGGCCGTCCCCATCGCCTTCGTGCTTGCCAACTTCACGGAATTGAGTATTTTTTGGATGTTCCCCGTCTGCCAATTTGCCGAGGTCATCAAGGCCTTGGTCAGCGCCTTCCTGCTGAAGCGCGGAACGTGGGCGCGGCGTCTGGTAGGCGAAAAAGAGATTCAATAAAAGTTCAAATAAATATGGAAAAACAATTGACTTTTATCCTCGTCCCGTGCTAAAATAAACCCGTCCTTATCATACTAACAAAAAGACTACAAAACAAAAAGGAGAAGACTGCAAATGGAAATTTTAGACCTGCTCGGCGGATTGCTCCCCACCGGGATCGAGCTCGGCCAGATCGTGATGTGGATCATCGGTGGCGTGCTGATCCATCTCGCCATCAAAAAGGAGATGGAGCCCACCCTGCTCCTCCCCATCGGCTTCGGCGCCATCCTCGTGAACCTCCCCATAAACGTGGAGAA
>JAZLBM010000192.1:0-12282 GCA_045613705.1 Eubacteriales bacterium
CCGACAAATCAAAATTTGAAATCTCGTTTTTCAAAGAAAGAAGGCTCCCAAATGGGAGCCTTTTGTTTTAGAATATTACGGGCTTGCCGCTTCTTGCCGATTCGTAGACGGCATCCACGATGCGAACGCTTGCGGCCGCCTCAAGGGGCGTGACCTCAGGCGCGCGTCCGTCGCGCACGGCGAGGATCATATCCTCCACCACGTGGCGGTGTCCGTAGAGCTTTTCGGGCTCCAGCTTGGCCGCCTCACGGTTGCCGCGTCCGTAGCGCTCTACCATCATCATTTCCTCGTCATCCTCGTCCATATCGTCATCGATAGGCTCCTTGAACTTCCAGGTCTTGATCATATCGGCGTCTGCCTCAATAGAGCCCTCGGTGCCGTAGAGCATGATCTCCGTAGAGATGCCGGGGTAGGCACAGGTGGTGCTGACGAAGGTGGCCGTGGCGCCGTTCTTGAATTTGATCAGTGACGCGGTCAGATCCTCGGTCTTGATGTTATGGTTGTAGATGCCCATGGTGGAGGTGACCGATTCCACGTCACCCATCAGCCAGCGCATCAGATCCACGGTATGTACCGCCTGGTTCATAAGAGAACCGCCGCCGTCCATCTCCCAGGTGCCGCGCCATCCGCCGCGGTCGTAGTAGGACTGCTCGCGGTACCACTTGACCGCGAAGGTTCCGAGCACCAGTCGGCCAAGGCGACCGCTCTCCACTGCCTCCTTGATGGGATACATATTGAGATTGAAGCGGTTTTGGTGAACTACGCCCGCCGTCATACCGGTGCGAACGCGAGCCTCTTCGATGAGCATCGCGCGCTCGTAGGTGATGTCAAGGGGCTTTTCCACCAGCACGTGCTTGCCCGCTTCCATGGCGCGGACGGCAAAGTCGGCGTGCATGGCGCTGGGAAGACAGATGCTGATGATATCCACCCGATCGTCGGCGAGCAGCTGCTCGAAGTCCTCGTAGAGGGTGGCGTCGGGGTAAAGCTTTGCGAATTTATCCAGTCTTGCGCGATCGATGTCGCAGGCGGCAATGAGGTCGGCAAATTCAGAGGCGGCGGCCGCTTCCGCGTGCGCCATACCGATACCGAGACCCAAGATCGCATAACCGAGTTTTTTCATAATAACAGCCTTTCTTGAATGGGGTTTGCTGATTTGCTTTTATTATACAACAATTTTCCGCAAAATAAATTGCATATATTCGGTCAAATATTGTATATGTGATACAAGTTAGGATTCCTTTGCAAAAACGGTAGTTGCGCAGGATACGAGGCCTTCCGAGTCGGCGTAGAGGTCGATCCTTCCCGTCTGACCCTTGACGCTCTTGATGACGGCAACGAGAGAGCCGTTCAGCGCCTTCTTTTCGTGGCGGAAGTAGCCGTCGGTCTCACGGGGGTCACCGTTGTCGGTGGCATACAGGGTACCCGCGCCCTCCGCACGGAAGCGGATCATATTGGAGGCGGTGGGGCAGACGTAGCCGTAGCGGTCTACCACGTAGGCGCGCACGAAGCAGGCATCCTCACCGTCGGCGGCGAGGGTCTTGACCTCGGGTACAAGCTTTACGGTGTAGGGCTCGCCTGCGGTCTTGACACGGGTTCTTGCCAGCGCCTCACCGTTCTCGCCAAGGGCGACTGCCACAAGCTCACCGGGGGCGTAGATCACGTCCTCATAGACGATGCGGCAACGGGCGATATCGGGGTTGCCCTCGATGATGCGGTTGACGCCGTAGTCCCAAGCCTCGCGGCTCTTTTCCTTAATACCCATAGACTGTCCGTTGACGAACAGCTCCACACGGTCGTAGTTGGTGAAGATGTGGACGGGGACCTTCTCGCCCTCGCGTCCCTCAAAGTTCCAATGGGGCATTACGAAAAGAACCTTTTTGTCGGTCCATTGGCTCTTGTACTGATAGAAGCGGCTCTTGGGAAGCCCCGCTGTGTCCACGATGCCGAAGTAGGAGCTTCTGGCAGGCCACACGGCATAATAGGGGGTGGGCTCGCCCAGATAGTCGAAGCCCGTCCAGACGAATTCGCCAAGGTTGGAGGGAACGTCCTCCTGCGCCACGAACTCGCGGTCGGGGTGGTACGACCAGCCCATCGAGGACAGCGCGTAGTCGGACACGGTGTGATCGGCGTTGGGCTTGGTGGGCATTTCCACGACGGCGGGCAAGCGATACTCGCCACGGGTGGAGACGCAGGACGCCGTTTCCGAGCCGTAGAAGATCTTGTCGGGATATTTTTCGTGGAAGACCTTGTAGTAGTGGGGGGAGTAATTCAGGCCGATCACGTCCAGATTGTCAAAGAAGCCGTTGGCCTCGGCGCCTAAGGGATTGTTCATACCCGCCGTGGTGGGACGGGTGGGGTCCTCGCGGTGGCATACGTCACCGAGGAGCTTGGCGAGCTCGCCGCCGTCGGGATCCTTCAGCTCCACCATTTCGTTACCCACGCTCCACATCATAACCGAGGGGTGGTTGATGTCACGGCGGATGATGGACGCCACGTCGGCCTCGGCGTGCTCGTCAAAATATTTGGAGTAGCCGTTGCTGACCTTGGGCTTTCTCCACTCATCGAAGAATTCGTCAATGACGAGGAATCCCATTTCGTCGCACAGATCCAGAAGATCGGGGGCGGGGGGATTGTGGGAGGTGCGGATGGCGTTGACGCCCATATCCTGCATAATGGTAAGCTGACGGCGAAGGGCGGAGCGATTGATGGCCGCGCCGAATACGCCAAGATCGTGATGGTTGCAAACACCCTTGAATTTGAGGTGCTTTCCGTTAAGGAAGAAGCCCTCCTCGGCGTCGAAGCGACAGTCACGGAAGCCGATCTTGACCGAAGCGGTGTCGGTGCGCTTGCCTGCCGCAAAGGTCTTGACACGAAGGGTGTAAAGATTGCGCTTTTCAAGAGACCACAGCTCGGGGCTCTCTACGCGCGTGGTGTAAACGCCCGTCTTTCCCACGAGCATACCGCGTCCCGAGAGTACCGCGGAGCCGTCGGGGGAGCAAAGCTCGATCTCAAAGGAATCGGCGCCTCCCTCGGTGTCGAGGTTGACGGTCAGGGTAGCGGACTCCTCGCTGACGTCGCGGATCCAGGTGCGGATGCCGCAATAGGCGATGGAGGCCTCGGACTTGGTAACGAGATACGCGTTGCGGTAGATGCCCGCGCCGGGATACCAACGGGAGCAATTGGGCTTGACTACCGCGCGGATGGCCAGAAGATTTTCTTCGCCGAATTTGATGAAGGGGGTCAGATCCACCGCATAGGACAGATAACCGAAATGGTTACGGCCCGCAAGGCTGCCGTTGACAAAGACCTCACTCTCCCACATAACGCCGTCAAGCACCAGCTCAATGCGGCGCCCCCGACTTTCCTCGGGAATATTTATGGGCAGGCGGTACCAGCCGCATCCGATGTGGGGCAGAGCACCGGTGCGTCCCGTATGCTTGATGGGCTTGAGGATGCCGTCGGCGAGGATCTTGCTGTGAGAGGCGTCGTTGTCCTCGTCAAAATCGTGGCCGATTCCCCAGTCGTGGGGGACGGTGACCGATTCCCAGGCGCTGTCGTCAAGGTCGGGTGCGGACAGATCGGTGGTGTCCTCCCAATCTAATTTTTGGAAGCGGAAGCCCTCGTGAAGGCGTTCTACGGTTCTTTCTTTTTGCTGAGGCATAGGATTCTCCTTTCATCGGGTGAGAAGGGCCACACGGGGATTGCCCCCAAGATCCTTCTCAACGGTACACAGAAATTCGTTTTGTTCGGCGATCTCTTTGATATCATCCTCCTGGTCATAGCCGATCTCAAAAAGGAAAAATCCTTTTTCGGATAAACGGGAGGAAAGGTTTTTCACAATGGTGCGGTAGAAGATCAGCCCGTCCTCGCCGCCGTCAAGCGCCGCGCGGGGCTCACGGAAGAGCTCGCGCTCAAGGGTGTCGATGACTGCGGTGCGGATATAGGGCGGATTGGAAAGAATGGCGTCAAGGGGAGGCTCGCCCGCAAGACACGCGGGGTCGAGCACGTCGGCAACGGATACGGTGAGTCGATCCTCCACACCGTTTCGCACCGCGTTTTCTGTGGCAAGCGCCGCGGTTTTCGGGAAGAGGTCGACGGCGTGCGCCGTGCAGTCGGGGCGGTGTGCCAGGGTGGATACGGCAATGCATCCGCTTCCCGTGCAGAGGTCGGCGAAGCGACCGTTTTTCGGAAGAAGCTTGATGGCTCTTTCCACAAGGATCTCGGTATCGGGACGGGGGATAAGACAGTCGGGGGTCACCCGATAGGTCTCGCCGTAAAAATCCCACTCGCCGAGGATATATTGAAGCGGCTCACCCGATACGCGGCGCGCTACGGCATCCGCAAGCACGGGATGGGAAAGCGGACAGTCGGGGTCGGTCATAAGGCGCGTGCGCGAGACCTCGCAAAGCCGCTCGGCAAGAATGGACGCCTCTCCCGCGGCATCCTCAACGCCGCCCTCGTGAAGGCGGCGGCAAAGCTCCCGGTAGGTCATCAAAGGGACTTTAAGAAGCTCATCAGCGTGCTGATCAGCTCGGGGGTCTGCTTGCTTTTGCCCTCGTAGGATACGGTTCCGTCGAAGCCGTTGTCGCGGAGGGTCTTAAGGAAGGCGGCATAGTTAGCACCGTCGTCGAAGGTGGGCGCGAGGCGCTTGACGGGACTGGCCACGTGCGCGTGAGGAATATACTGCACGAGGGGCGCCAGCTGAGACAGCGTCTCGCCGTTCTGCATCAGATGGTAGAAATCCACGTGGGCGCGGACGTTGTCGCGGTTGACCGCCTTCATAAGGGCAACCGAATCCTCTACGGTGTTGATGATATTGCACTCCTGGGTGTTCAGCGGTTCGATGACTACCGTCTGTCCGTAGCGTTCTGCCACGTCGGCAAAAATATTCACCACGCGAACCAGCTGCGCCATTGCCTCCTCGTGAGAGAAGCCCTCGGGCACGTGCTTTGCGGCGGAGGAGCCGAAGACTACCGTCTTGACACCAAGCTCAGCCAGACGGCCGAAGCACTTTTCGGTATATGCGGTGACCTCGTCGAAGCTTACGTCGGGTCCGGTAAGACGAAGGGAAGAGGGAACGAGACCGTTGCAGGCACGGATCAGACCGGGATGGCGAGCGGCGATTGCCTTGGCCGCCTCAAAGCCCGCGTCATCTCTTTGCGCGATGGCGGTGGCGTTGATCTCCACAAAATCGATGCCCGTATTGGCAAACGCGTCCAGATTGTCGATGGCAGTACAAATTCCGAATTGCATAATAGACCTCCGAAAATGCGCGCGCGGCGCGCGTGAGTTTTATTATATAATTTATCATAGCACATTTTAACGGAAAAGTCCACACATTTTGCAATTTATAAAATTTTTTGGTAGGGCATAAAAAAAGAGCCGCAGACGAAACGCCGTCGCGGCTTTGTTTTATTCACCGATGAACTCTCGCATCAGGGAGTCGTCGGGGATCAGATCGGGAGAAATGGCGGGCAGGGCGTTCAGTACGCGGAACATTTCGCTGAGCCAGGGGTGCTTGGCTTCGTCGTCGGGAAGCCCTTCGGGAAGGAAATTCTTATAAACGCATAGCTCGTAGGGGACGAAGGTGTCCACGTCGAAGTCGGCGCGGTGCTTGAAGGGCATGATATACAGGTTCTCGCCGCGCTCCACGCTGTCATATAATTCCGCAACGGCGGAGAGGGAACGGGCGCGCTCCCGTCGGTCGCGGATCATCCGTCGGGCAACTCTCACCTTTGAGGGGTGAAGCAGGGCGCGACCGTCCGCGGTGGGGTGGTCAATACGGGTACGGACGCTGACGTAGATACGGGTGGAATACTCGTCGGAGCTGCCCAGCACCGAGGGGTTGAGGGCGTGGATGCCCTCGAAGATCAGAATCTCGCCGGGGTGAAGCTTGAGAAGCTCGCCGCTGGGGTGAGAGGTGTTGGTGGTGAAATCGTAACGGGGAAGCTCTACCTCCCGTCCCTTGACCAGCTGCTCAAGCTGACTTGCCAGAAGCTCGCCGTCCAGGCGCTCGGGGGATTCCAGATCCAGCTCGTGGCGCGAGAACAGCGCCGTCTCCTCGGGGGTGAAGGTGCGGAAGTAATTGTCAAGAGAAATGATGTGCGCTTCAAGTCCCGTCTGCTCCAGCCGCTCGGCAATGCGATGGGCGGTGGTGGTCTTTCCCGAGCCCGAGGGACCCGAAATGAGAACGAAGGGGCAACGCTCGGCGTCACGCGCCACGGCGTCTGCCAGGGTGTGAATGCGCTCGCGGTAGTTGGTCTCGCAGGTGGCGACGAATTCACGGGGGTCTATGGTAGCACGTCTTTGGATCTCTTCCAGTAACATGATGGTGTCTCCTTTCTTTTGGGGTGACTGATGGACAAAAATGCAAAACTGTCCATACAAAACCGTCGAATTGTGTATTATACTGATGATAACGGTCAGTTGACAAGATTGAGATTTTTTACACAACGCCGAAGCTTGGCGGCAAATTCCTGGGGCGAATCGGGGGTGGCATCCAGCATCCATTCAAGGACGGTGAGAAGAAGCGCGCCCGCAAGAAAGTGGGAGAGAAATTCCAGATCGTCGCGGGAGTCGATCTGCTCACTGTAATACAACTGGATGGTATCCACAATGGATTTCGCCAGATACTCGCGGAAGGAATTCTGTCCGTCGATGCGAAGCACCTTGGCATAAAAGGCGCGGTTTTCATCCAGATATTTGAGCATTTCAAGAAGGGAATCCCAGTCGGAGGACACGGCGTGATCGGCGATCCATCGGTCGCTTTCCGACTCGAAGATCCACGAGATCAGATCGTATTTATCCTTGAAATGATAGTAGAAGCTTTTGCGGTTTACGCCGCATTCGGCGCAAAGCTGACTGACGCTGATCTTGGAAAATGAGGTTGTGAGGAGTAACTGTCGCATGGCGTTCGCCAGTGCGGTTTTTGCGGAGCCTGCTTCCATACGGATCCCTCCCTTCATTTTTCTTTATTGTACCACAGTTTGTTTCGTTTTTCAATGACCCATCCGTCAAATTTTTGTTACAAGACAGTATATTCGGGAAAGGAAGATAACGTTATGAAACACATTTTCGTAGTAAACCCTGCGGCGGGAACGACCGACGCCACCGAGAAGATCCGCCAGACGCTTTCGGCGTATGACGGCAAGCTGGATTACGAGATCTACGTGACCCGCGGTGAAAAGGATGCGACCGCGTTTGTGAAGTCGCGCGTATCCGAGGGCGGCGAGCTTCGCTTCTATGCCTGCGGCGGCGACGGAACCATCAACGAGGTGGCAAGCGGTCTTGTGGGCGCGGAAAACGCGTCGCTTGCGGTGTATCCCGTGGGAAGCGGAAACGATTTTATCAAATACTACGGAACCCGTGAGGATTTTCTTGACCTTGACAGTCTCATCGACGGCGAGGTGGAGCCCATTGACGTGATCCGCGTGGGCGACCGCTATTCCATCAACGTGTGCAACTTCGGATTTGATACCACGGTTGCGCAGACGATGATCGCGGTCAAGCACAAAAAGATCATCGGCGGCAAGCGCGCCTACGTGACGGGTGTTGCCACGGCGGTCATCAAGGCGATGAGGAACAAGTGTGAGGTGTATGCCGACGGCGAAAAGCTGAACGACGGCACTATGCTCCTTTGCACCGTTGCCAACGGCAGATACGTGGGCGGTGCCTTCTGCTGCGCACCCCGTTCCGATAATGCGGACGGTATGCTCGACGTGTGTCTCATCAAGCCCATTTCCCGATTCAAATTCGTAAAGATCCTGCCCGTGTATACCGACGGTAAGCATCTTGACGACGAGCGCTTCCGCGATTGTATCGTTTATCGCCGCGCCAAGCAGGTCGAGGTGGTCGCCCCCGAGGGCTTCTGCATCTCCCTTGACGGTGAGATCGTGGCGAACAACCGATTCACCGCCGAGGTGATGGCAGGCGCTCTTCGATTCGTCGTGCCGAAAAAAGCGGCAAAAAAGAAAACCGAGCTCGAAACGGCAGCCGTATAAGATTCGCCCCCCGCAGTTTTTCTGCGGGGGCTTTTTTATCGCGCCGAAAATCCGTCAGCCAGCTTTTCAAGGGCGCTTTTTTCAATGCGGCTGACGTAGGAGCGCGAGATGCCCAGCATGGCGGCGATCTCCCGTTGCGTTGCCGCCCGACGTCCGTAGAGCCCGTACCGAAGCACGATGATCTGTCGCTCTCTCGGCGTCAGCGCCGTTTCCACAAGACGAAGCGCCTTTTCGATCTGCATTTTGGTGTCTACCTCTTCGGTCACGTTCTCGTCCGAGCAAACGATGTCGATGTAGGTCAGCGGATTGCCGTCCCGATCCACGTCGATGGTCTCGCCGAGAGATACCTCGGTGCACAGCTTCTTTTGGGAACGAAAATGCATTAAGATCTCGTTCTGGATACACTTTGCGGCATAGGTGGCGAAGCGCGCGCCGTTTTCCACACGGAAGGAGTCCACTGCCTTCACAAGGCCGATGGAGCCGATGGATATGAGATCGTCTTGATTTTTGGCGGTGGGATAATATTTTCTAACGATGTGCGCCACAAGGCGGAGGTTGTGAAGGATCAGCTTTTCCCGTGCCCGATCGTCCCCCTTGGCGGCGGCCGTGAAGCAGGCTACCTCTTCGTCCTTTTCAAGGGGCGGCGGAAAGCTTTGGGGCGTGCTCACGCCCAGCACCACGTGCATGAATTTTGAGATCAGCAAAAAGACCTGCCAGAACATACAAGAGCCTCCTTTTTCTATATGATGACATTGTATGCGCGGCCGTCTTTTTTGTTGCTTGTCTTTCACCTGATATCGATATTCTTGCCTGTCCTTTTTTGATTATACGGGGAAAAACGGGCATTTTGTGCAAAAATTATGGAAAAACTTGCGCAACCCTATTGACAAGCCTCGGGGCGTGTGCTATTATCTTTACAGAATACGAAAACGGTTAAAAAGGAAGGATACCGAAAGATGAAAATTCTCCAAACCGATTCCTCGGCAAAGGATCTTGTCTACGAGGGATATTTGAAGATCAACAACTGCGGACTTTGTACCGACGCCACGGCAGGCATCTCCGTGGAGAATCGCGGCGGCCGCAAGGATTATATGTTCGTTTACGTTATGGACGGCACTATGTATTTTGAGCTGGAGGGTAAGCGCGTTGAGCTTGGCGCGGGCAATCTTGTGTTCTACCGTCCCGGCGAGCCCCAGGTCTACGGAAGCTACGAGGGCGACTCGGTCTCTTACTACTGGGCGCACTTCTCGGGAGCCTCCGTGGAGGACGTTCTGGCGGACTGCGGATTCCTCGACAAGTCCCGTTGCTTCATCGACGTCGACCCCGGCGTTTGCAAGCTTCTCAACCTCATCATCAAGGAATACACCTATGGAGAATATTGTTACATCACCAAGTGCAACTCGCTCTTCCTGATGATGCTTTCCGAAATGGCGAGACTCACCGACCACGCCCTGAAAAATAGCGGTAAATACGATATTCTTCTTCCCGCACTCAAGGCGATGGAGCAGAATTACGCCGTTTGGTACAAGAATGAAGAGTATGCAAAAATGTGCGGTATCAGCAAGTACCACTTCATTCATCTTTTCACCGAATGCAAGGGCTGCTCGCCCTCGAAATACAAGTCCAATCTGCTGATGCAGAAGGCGGCGGAGCTGCTTCGCATCTCCTCGGTTCCCATGAACGAGATCGCCGAGATGCTGGGCTTTGACGACCCCTTGTATTTCAGCAAAAAGTTCAGAACCTACTACGGCGTCTCCCCCTCGGAATACCGAAAAGCGGGCGGCGAAAAGGCATAATGGAATGATCGGGACGGAAAACCGTCCCGATCATATTTTTTTGAATACCTTCATACGATATTATAAATTCTCCGCGGAGGTGCCTATGATCAAACGAAAAATCGTCAGCCGCCGCGCGGACGGCGTGGAGCTGGTGCGCGGAAGCTTCGGCTGGGACGAGAAGGCGGAGCTCCTCGCCGCCCCCTGGATCGAAAATACCCTCCGCTGGCTGGATACGGAGCTTTTGCCGCGCGCCAAGCAAGCCTTTGAAGCCGATCCCGCGCCCGACAAACGCTTCTTCTTCCACCGCTACGACTACGCGCTTTCCATAACCCTCAACGAGACCTCGGCACACGAAGCGATCCTCACCGTAAAAGCCACACTTTCCCGCGGCGCCTTGCTGCAAGAGGCCTCGCGAGGGGAGCGCGTGCGCCTTGCCGATCTTGCCTTTTTGCCACCCCAAAAGACGAAAAAAGCACCCCGAAGGGTGCCTTCTTCCGCCTCAGCGGAGTGAATCGATGAAATTCTGCAAAATGATCTGCGCCGACAGCGTGTCGATGACGCCCTTGCGCTTCTTACCGCGCACGTTGGTCTCGTTGAGGTAGCGCGCCGCCGCCATGGTGGTCATGCGCTCGTCAAAAAGCACGACCTCCACGCCTGCGAGGCGTTTGCGCAAAAGCTCCGCGAACTCGGCGGCACGTGCGGCACGGGGGCCTTCGGTTCCGTTCATATTAATAGGATGCCCCACCACGATGGCCACGGCACCGCGCTCGCGAGCAATATCCGCCACCGCGTCGGCGGTTTTTTCAATGCCGCCGGGACTGATGTAGCCGATGCCCGACGCCAAAAAGCGCGTCTCATCCGAAATGGCGAGCCCCGTTCTCGTGTCGCCAAAATCCACGCTCATAATGCGTCCTTCCTTACTTTCCAGCCTTGCCATATCCGACCTCCCGTGATGAATTGGCTCTATTATACACCATTTTTTTGAAAAAGTAAATAATTTTTTGTAACTCTTGAATATTTACCGCGAAGGGGGCAAAAATACTAACAGCAAAACGTCAAAGGAGTTACAAAAATGCAAAACAACTTCAAGCAGTCCAAATTTTATAAGAATCTCAAGGAAAACCGCGCGGTCGTGGTGACGGCCGTCACCCTTCTTGTGGCGCTGGCGGTGATCGTGGCCGTGACCGCCGTGGCCAATCGCACCAAGCCCCCCGTGGAGACCGAGGATACCGGCACCGTTACGGATACGTCCAAGCCCGACGTGGAGACGGAAAAGCCCGATTCCACCGACGTTTCGAGCAAGCTGCCCACCTTTGAGCTCCCCGTGAGCGGCACCCTGTCCAAGAAACACGACGCCGCCACCCAGGTCTTCTCCAATACCATGCAGGATTACCGTGTCCATCTTGGCGTTGACATCGCCACCGAGCAGAACGCGGCGGTAACGGCGGCGGCCGACGGCACCGTCTCCCAGATATGGGAGGACGCGATGATGGGCTACTGCGTTGCCGTGATCCACGGCGGCGACGCTTGTACCGTCTATAAGAATCTGTCCGAAACGTTGCCCGACGGCATCGAGGAGGGCGCCGAGGTCAAGCTGGGTCAGACCATCGGATACGTGGGCGAAAGCGCTATGATCGAGATCGCCGAGGAGCCCCATCTCCACTTTGAAATGACGGTCGGCGGCATCGCGGTGGATCCCCTTGAATACTTCGAGGAGGCGGCGGTAGCCACCCTTGCGGGTGATAATGCCTACGAAAAGCCCATCGAGGAATGAGAAAAATGGAACTGCAACAAAATGTTGTTGCGGTTCCGTTTCTTTTTGATTGAATCGGAAGAAAACATAGAAAAAAGTGCTGAAAATCGCGCGTGTCGGAGCCATATATTTCACAAAAAACGAATAAATTCCTGTGCAAAAAACGAAAATACTGTTGCAATCCGAAAAGAGTTGTGATATAATGTTCCCGACGATAAAGAGACGGAGCTCCGTCGGATACGAGGACAGTATGTTTAGGATTGCGATATGCGATAAGACCCCCGCACAATCGGAGCAGATGGCAAAAACCATCCGATCCGGCATTGTCAGCGGTGGCGGTACCAATTTTACCATAGACTGTTTCTCCTCTCTTGCCGAGCTGAAAAAGATGATCGGCAAGGAGCTGACCCGCTATCGACTTGTGGTCATGGAGACCGAGGTGGACGGCGAGGACGGCGTGGAGGCGGCAAAGCAGCTGCGCAAAATGGGCTGTATGACGGATATCGTGTTCTGCACCGAGGATCCCACACGCGCTCTTGAGGCGTACGCGGCGTACCCGAGCGGTTACATATTAAAACCGTTCGCGGGCAGCGACCTGTGCGACGCCATAACCTTTATCGCCGAACGAAACGGACGAAAACCTTCCATTATATTAAAAGGCGACGACGGGCGCAAGTATGGCTTCCGTGTCGACGACATTATATATATTGAAGTTTTTCGCACGGAGCTGGAGGTTCACTGCGTTGACGCC
>JAZLBM010000193.1:0-4129 GCA_045613705.1 Eubacteriales bacterium
GGCGTATTCGTAGCAGTTCTTGCAAAAAGCCCCGCAGAGCTTGCAGCAGAAGGTGAAGCGCTTCATCACTGCGTCGGAGGTATGGGCTACGATCAAAAATTCATACGAGAGGAAACGCTGATATTCTTCATCCGATCTGCCGATGAGCCGAACGTTCCTCTCGTTACAGTAGAATACAGCCTCAAAACGAAAAAAGTCTTGCAATGCTACGGCGACCATAATCAAAAGCCTTGCCAAGAGATAGAAGATTTCGTACATAAAAAATGGCTACCGCACGCCAATAGAGCCTTAAAGAAGCTTGCGGCATAAGAAAGGAGAAATATATGAATTACTTTAGAATTACCGCATATCACCCCCAAGAGAACATCTCGGTGATTCTTGACTCAAACGGCAGGTTTGAAAAGCTTTGGGAATTTAGCGCGCACTTGCTTCAAAAGGGCTTCAAAATCATCGAAGCGTCAAAGGAAGAAGCATTCGAAGAAGGCAATCTACCGAAATACGAAAATTCAAGCAAGATACTTCTGCGAGCGATAAAGCGTGGAAAAGCAGAAAGCGAACCGATTCCGATAATGGGAAACCAAGCGGGAATTTGCATAGATAACCTTTATTACATATTAAAGTGAAGGAAGCCCCTGTTTCGCAATGAAGCAGGGGCTATTTTTATGCCACCTCACCACACGTAAAAAAAGCAAAAAATATTTTTAAATAAGACAACCTGTGTCCTATTTAACCTTTACAATCTTCTCGGACAGCAGAGCTCCCCATTGCCGGCAGGGGAAATATGCTATCCAAATCTCAAACAAAGAAAGGAAAACAAAATGACCACAAATGAAAAAGCAACGGATCTTCTTGCTGACCTCAGCGGACTTTCCGACATTTCACCCGAAAGCACCCTTAACGAGGACTTGGGACTTGACAGCCTCGCTATGGTAATGCTTCTTGTGGCGCTCGAGGACACCTTCGCCATCGAGCTGAACGAAGCGGATATGAATCCCTTCGATCTAAAAACAGTGGGGGATGTCATTTCCCTCGCAGAAAGGTATGTGGATGCCCATGAAGACGCACATTGAACTTCCGCTTGCAGAAACGCCCTACACCACCCTACACAATCACGGTGCCTTGGCAGGTGTTTTTCACCAAAATCCATCCTTGCGTAACTTTCACCTCAGCCGCTCTGTTCGTCTGTGCTGCACGCGCCAATTTTTAGAGGGATACACCTCTCCCAAAGTCAACGTCTTATACGGCGACTTCACCTGCAACCCCCACATTGAACGAATGCGCCACGACATGCGCTTTTTGGGTACAAACGTTCATCTTTTGATCAGGCGCTTGCTTTCCTCGGGATATTACGTCGTATACACGGATATCGACGATTTCTACGTTCCGGGAAAGACCTTCTACCACGATCGGCATTTTCCTCACGACGGTATGATTTACGGCTATGATATGAAACGAAAAACTTATCTCGTGTATGCCTACGACAAGGATTGGCGTTATACCTGCTTTGAAACGCCACAGAGCGGTTTTGAAAGAGGCAGGCGAGCCGCCATGCGCGATGGAAAATTCGGAATAATCTGGGGTCTTAAAGCAAGAGAGACGCAGATCGACTATTCGCTTTCCGAGGTCAAAGTGCATATACGCTTAGATCTTGAATCTCGTCTTTCGGATTATCCGCTTGATGATCCGCGTGAGGTGTATGGTTCGGCAACACATGATTTTATCGGAATGTACCTTGATAAGCTGTATGACGGCAGTATCGCCTACGAATACATGGACTGGCGCGTATTCCGCATGGTATGGGAACACAAAAAGTTCATGCATGAGCGCATTTTGCGTATTGAGGACACGCTTTCTATCCCCCATACGTACAGTGAGGAGTATCTCCCTCTCGTGGAATCTGCAAATAGAATGCGTATGCTGTACGCTGCTCACCACAAAAAGCGCAGAGATTCCTTGCTCCCGGGCATCAAGAACACCCTTCTCTCTGTCAAGGAAGACGAGAAACGCATTTTATCGAATCTTTTGGAAAAAATGGAGGTTTTATCATGAAGCTTTGGAATCACATCAAGGCGGCACTCGCCGCCCATCCCAATCAAAAGGTCTTTGAAGCGGAGTCTGAAATGACCTACGAGGAGCTGTTGATTTTGGCGGAGACCTACGCAGAACGCCTGCGGGGTGAAAGCTCCTGTGCGGTCATCTGCCGTTCGGAGCTTGCTTCGGCAATGGGACTACTCGCCTGCTTTGCGGCAGAGGTTCCCGCGATCCCGATCGCCTTGCGCTACGGTGCCACGCACACACAAAGGATCATGGACTTCATCCGTCCATCGTCCTTTATCACCGATTTTGACGGAAAGCTCGATTTCTACCGCCAGCTTCCCGCCTATGTTCCACCCAAGGATCAACCTGCTATTATTATGTTCACGTCGGGCACAACAGGCTCGCCCAAAGGGATCCTGCTCGGCGAAGAGGGCATTCTTGCCAACGTTTTGGACGTTTGCCATTACCTCAATGTGGGAACGGAGGACTCCTTTCTCATTGCGCGTCCCCTTTGCCACGCTGCCGTACTTACCGGTGAATTTCTGACCGCGATCACCAAGGGTGCGTCCATCCGCTTTCATTCGGAAGCGTTTCAACCGCACGAGATCCTTTCCTTGGCGTCTGATCATCGGTCCACTGTTCTGTGCGGCACCCCCACTTTGCTTTCCCTTCTCGCGAGATACCGCCGTGAAAGCACGCCGCTTTCTCTCAAAACCATTTGTATCAGTGGTGAATGCATGAGTGCAGAAACGGGGCTTCGTATCGCCGACGCATTTCCGGATGCCGATATTTATCACGTATACGGCTTAACGGAGGCTTCACCCCGCGTGAGTTACCTGCCCCCGTCCCTCTTCCGCACGCATCCCGACTGTGTTGGCGTTCCGCTTCGCTCTGTCGAGATCAAGATCCTAAAGGAGGACGGTACGCAGGCGACGGTGGGAGAGGACGGCATCCTTTACGTCAAGGGACCCAACGTGATGCTTGGCTATTACCTTTTGCCTTCTCTCACAGCAAAGGTGCTTTCTGACGGATGGCTTCGCACAGGAGATATTGCCACGATCACAAAGGAGGGGCTTTTGAAGATCAAGGGGCGAAGTGATGATATGATCATCCGCGCCGGCATGAACATTTACCCCCAAGAGGTAGAGGGCATTATGAAGACCGATCCGCACGTCAAGGACGTTCTCGTATATTCCTATGAAGATCCCATCGTCGGGGTTGGAATCGGGATGAAAATTTCGGGCGATTTCTCTTCGGTGGGGGAAGTCAAAGCGCTCGCCAAAAAGCTTCTCCCCCCTTACGAGATCCCGACCCGAATCGAGCTGCTTCCCGAGCTTTCGCGAAACGGCTTCGGAAAGATCAAAAGAAAATAAGAAAGGAACACTATGATGTACGAATTTGAAAACAAATATCCCTTATGTGCGGAGGAATACTCCTATCTTTTACGTCAGGCGCTCGGAACCGTTTCCACTACGAAGCAAACGAATTATTACTTTGACACGCCCGATCTATGCTTTCACCGTCGCGGTATCACCTGCCGCATTCGCGAAAAGGGGGGCAAATACATCGCCACCATCAAGGAGCATTATGAGAACGGCGGCAATCTTGAACGCTCGGAGATAGCATTCGGTGAATGGGACACGCGATTCTTCTACGGACTCGGCGTTTCCCTTTGCGGCACGCTTCATACCACACGCTCGGTCATTTACAAGGATGACTATTGTACGATCATGCTCGACAAGAACAGCTATCTCGATGTGATCGACTATGAGATGGAGGTGGAGTACGTTCCCGGTCACCAAAGTGATTGCGAGCATGCCGTAGTGAGGATCGCGGAGCATCTGACCAAATTCTTCGCGGAAGACACGCTTTCCGATTTCCTTGCAAGACGCAAGGAAGCAAAGAGCAAATCCGCGCGGTTCTTTGAACGGCTGACCGAGATGCAAGGAGGCGACCTTCATGACCTCCGTGCTTAAAGAACTCGGAAGACTTCGCAAAGGAAGAGTCGGCAACGTAGATCCCGAAAATGGGAACCGCTATCGCATTCTCGTTAAGGAACCCAACGGAAGCCGAACCTCTTACTACTTTTCCG
>JAZLBM010000194.1:0-6946 GCA_045613705.1 Eubacteriales bacterium
AGGGTGGTATTTCAACGATGACTCCACAAATACTGGCGTATCTGCTTCAATGTCTCCCACCTATCCTACACATCCGATATCCAAATCCAGCGCTAAGCTATAGTAAAGGTTCACGGGGTCTTTTCGTCCCGTTGCGGGTAGGCGGCATCTTCACCGCCACTACAATTTCACCGAGCTCATGGCTGAGACAGTGCTCAGATCGTTACACCATTCGTGCAGGTCGGAACTTACCCGACAAGGAATTTCGCTACCTTAGGACCGTTATAGTTACGGCCGCCGTTTACCGGGGCTTCGATTCGGAGCTTCCTTTCGTGACTCCCCCTCTTAACCTTCCGGCACCGGGCAGGTGTCAGGCCATATTCGTCATCTTGCGATTTCGCATAGCCATGTGTTTTTGGTAAACAGTCGCCTGAGCCATTTCTCTGCGCCCATTTCTGGGTCCCCTTATCCCGAAGTTACGGGGTCAATTTGCCTAGTTCCTTAGCCATGATTCACTCGAGCACCTGAGGATACTCTCCTCACCCACCTGTGTCGGTTTACGGTACGGGCACCCATACGCTTAACGCTTGAACGCTTTTCTTGCAAGTCTGATTACCTGCGCTGTCCGCTCTGCCGAAGCATCGCGGTACTGTCGGATTTCAGGAAAACCCTACGTCCTTCAACCGTCTATTCCGTCAGACGGCGGCAGTGTCACTTCTCGGTCACGTCCTCACCTGTATGGCTGGTACCGGAATATTAACCGGTTTGTCATCGGATACCCCTCTCGGGTTCTCCTTAGCCCCCGACTTACCCTCAGACGTTTGACGTAGCTGAGGAAACCTTGGGTTTGCGGTGTGAATGGTTTTACATTCATTGTCGTTACTTATGCCTACATTTGCGTTTCTGCACGCTCCAGCATACCTCACGGTACACCTTCAACGCCGAGCAGAATGCTCCCCTACCACTCGCATAAAAATGCGAATCCTTGGTTTCGGCGGCGGTCTTGATTCCCGATCATTATCCACGCGTCATCGCTCGACTAGTGAGCTGTTACGCACTCTTTAAATGAATAGCTGCTTCCAAGCTAACATCCTAGCTGTCTCTGCGATGTCACCTCGTTCTAAAAACTTAGACCGCGCTCCAGGGCCTTAACCGAAGGTCTGGGCTGTTTCCCTCTCGCCACCGGACATTAGCACCCGATGACTCACTCCCGTCAAACATTTTGCGGCATTCGGAGTTTGTCAGGAATTGATAGGCGATGAAGCCCTCGCATCCTATCAGTAGCTCTACCTCCGCAAAACTATGACGAGGCTGTCCCTAAAGACATTTCGGGGAGTACGAGCTATCTCCCAGTTTGATTAGCCTTTCACCCCTACCCACAAGTCATCCAAGCCCTTTTCAACGGAAACTGGTGCGGACCTCCAGCGTCTGTTACGACGCCTTCATCCTGCTCATGGGTAGATCACTAGGTTTCGCGTCTGTCCCGACCGACTATACGCCCTATTAAGACTCGCTTTCGCTTCGGCTCACGTCCCTGAAGGACTTAACCTCGCCGGACAGGTACAACTCGTAGGCTCATTATCCAAAAGGCACGCCGTCGCACCATAAAGATGCTCCGACCGCTTGTAAACGAACGGTTTCAGGTTCTATTTCACTCCCCTGCTCGGGGTTCTTCCCACCTTTCCCTCACGGTACTGGTACACTATCGGTCTTCTGTGAGTATTTAGCCTTGCGGGATGGACCCCGCAGATTCAGACAGGATTGCACGTGTCCCGCCCTACTCAGGTGGCACTCCTGATACCTTCTACTTACCTGTACGGGATTATCACCCTCTGTGATGTGACTTTCCAGACACTTCCAGTTCGTAAAAAATATTCCTTTAAGTGCTCCTACTACCCCGCCAATGCCGTAACAATGACGGTTTGGGCTGATTCCTTTTCGATCGCCACTACTAAGGAAATCGATATTTCTTTCTTCTCCTCAGGGTACTTAGATGTTTCAGTTCCCCTGGTTCGCTCCGCAAATTGCAGTGTATGGCCTTCAACCATACGGGTTGCCCCATTCGGAAATCTTCGGATCAAAACCTGTTTGCAGTTCCCCGAAGCTTATCGCAGCTTACCACGTCCTTCATCGCCTACAGAAGCCTAGGCATCCTCCGTTCGCTCTTGTAACCTTCAATCTTTAATTAAACGTACTCAAAAAAAATAAGTACGGCTCTGAATGTTTTGAGTGAATCTAACAATTACATAAATTGTGATTCTTGCCTATGAAATTGTAGTCCCAACTTAGATTGAAAAAACTCCAATTTAAATTACAGACTAATTTCGTAAATTATTTTACCTCGTTATCTATCGAAAACATTATGTTTTCTTCTCTTTCAATATTGTCAAGGAACTTAATATCCGTCAGAAAATCTGTTCCGATTTCCCAAACGGGCTGCAAAGATACGCAACTTTTTTAATTCTGCAAACTTTTTCTGCCTTTTTCGACACTTTATAAACACTTTTTCTGCAATCGGAGCTAAAAATACAACCGCATGCTGCGATAAGCACGCGGTTGTATCAAATAATGGTGTTATAAGACAGACTAACGCGCAGACCATTTCTGGTACAGTTCGCGGCTGATGTCGTAGCTGTCACCTACCGGTTCGGAGAGGTACTGCGTCTTCTCCATGGTCCAAGCCCACTCTTCGTAGGAAGCCCACATCAAGAAAGTACGTTCGTTATACTCCTTATTATTCTCAAGAGAGGAAATGACGCGTTTGAAGAACTCGTGCCATACAGGACGATAAACACCTTCAATCAAACCATTCCAGCAACGGTTGGCATAGTGTGAAAGATGGCCACCCCATACCGTAATGATGCGACGGGCATCCTCCTCATAATAATTCTGCTCCGCCAGATTGGTTCCCCAACGGCGCGCCTCCTTATTCCATTTGCCCGCCAAGAAGTAATGGTGAGTAGATACCAGACGATTGACATCGTCCAGCAACTCCTTCATCTCCTCAGAAAGAGCCACAACCGTCTTCAAATCCTTCTTCTCATAAGCCTCCAAAAGCTGGAAATAATCCTCATGGAAACGTGTCTCCATATATTGACGACCCACATTCACACAATCGAAACGGAAAGAAGGCGTTTCTGACAAACGATTCTTGACAAACAACTGCCATACGTCCATAAAGTCCTTATTATTATAAGGTATATCCTGTTTAACACCGAAGGGGAATCGACGCACACCCTTTGCAGAAATATAAGGAACAGAAGTCATCATCGTTCCATCATATGAACGCGCCCCGGAGATATAAACTTTATCGCAGAGCGTTTCCCAGCCCTCGCGGAAGTCCTCATTTTCAACCCCGGCATGACGGTCAGCCACATTCTCTATCCAATCTTCCAAATCTTCCTGCTTCTCCCATGCACGATCCAAAACATATTCGTACATAAAAGGACTCACGCTGAAACCCTCAAGCGTACAGCCAAATCCGGTAAAATTCTCACCTCCCTCTTCAAATACACGGTCGATGCGAGCGGCAACATCCTTGGTATTACCCGTGATATTTGTGGTACCACCGAAATTGCCCAAATAAGACCAAATGTAGTCATGGCCAAAAAGACGCTCTGTCATCGGATAAATTTCCTTCATCTCGCAATAGTAGTCCAAAAGCAACATACGCCCCTGCGGGACGGGCTCCAAATAAGCCTTGATAACATCGGGTGTCCACCATTTTCTATGGTGATAGAAAGTCCAGGCCATCTGCAGCCAGATTGCATCGGGATCAGATTTTACCAATGAATCCCAAGTGGCAGCCGTTACCTTTCTCAAATAGTCGGGCTCCCATGAAGGCGGAATGATTTCGTTGAACAAATCCAGACCATAGATATGAGAAGCCTGTCCGAAAAGTGCTTTTTGTTCGGTCAAGAAATCCTCGGCAATTTGCTGGAAAAGCGGCTCGACAGGATTGAGATACCAACAATTATATCGCTCGCCAAAATCCGCCCAGTTACTCAATTTGCGAATATCGGCATCGGGATAAATTTCCATCAATTGTTCGGGAACGTGGCCGGAAAAGGCACTCAAAATCGGAGAAATGCCCAAAGCGTTCTCGCGAGCAATGATTTTTTTCTGCAATTCCACCTGGGCGTCAATCCAACTTTGGGGAAGCGGACCGCTCCACTCGTCAATGTTCACCATGCGGTGCCATGCCAGGAATGAAGGACCGGTGAAATAAGCACGAATCTGTTCGTCAGTCATGCCGTGCTTGCGCCAAACACGCTGCCAAACAGCCTCCTGACCGGTATTGGCCAATGCCATGGTTACACCATTGAGGGCCATCCAGTCAATCAAACGCTCCCACTGATTCCATTCCCACCAGTTCAAGGTATATCCGAAAGTACAATAATTCAAGAAGAAACGATTCTTACCCAAAGCTTTGCGAGAGACCACGCCATCCGTAGCAGGAAGCACGGCGGGCTGCGGAACCTCATCTTCCACATACCAAGTCACCGTCGTCTTGCAGTATTCCTTCAAATAATTGTTCAAGCCGACAGCCATTGAGTTGGCGTTGTTGGCCGTAATACACAAACGACCATCCTTGGCTTCAAAACGGTAGTAATCCCCCTCGGCCGGTTCGCAAACAAAATCAATATTCTGTGCCTGGGTAGGAAGAATACGACTTGCCAAGGCTTTGGCGGCTTCTACCTGCGGATCACACGGAGCGTTACAACATGCGCCCAGTGCAATAACCACTGTCAATAGGGTAAAAATTTTTTTCATACCTGTGAATATAAGATTATAATTCCGAATTAAGTTTGTATTCCAAATGCATCACAAGACGAACCACGTCTTTACGTAGTCCCTCGATTTCAAAGCCACCAAAGTCCTGGGTAATGGTAATTCTATCTTCCAGCATCTTGGAAAAACGATTGATTACGTTGCGATAACGGAAAGTCGCCCCGTTTACATCCACTTTTTCCAAACGATAGCCTCTTTGCTCCATCAGCTCGATGATTTCCGCCTTGCGTTCCTCCCAACTACCGGCGAGCATCAGTTTGCGTTTTTGGAAACCGACCAAAGGATAAATGGCAGAAATCACAGCCAGCATGATCGCAATTTTCCACACGGACTTTGCTCCCTCATTAAACATCTGATTGATATCCCATTGAACCATATTGGCCAAAGAGAGGACATACAAGACAATCGTCAAAAATATTGCGCAGTAAATAAAGTATTTAATACTGCGAACAACATACTGCACGGCTTTTTTCATATTTAATCAATTTGAATCATTTGTTCTTTTCTATATCCCAATGCGCTCATGTGGGCCAGCAAATCTCCCGCCTCATTACAGAGTTCTACGGTACAGAAGGGCAATTTTTTATGGTCACGGATCAGCCTTGCCTTGGCCACCAACTTCTCACCCAGACGAGCGGAACGCACAAAAGTAATGCTGTTTTCCACGCCCAACGTTAAATTTCCGGAAGCATTTAACACCGCCGCCAATGCCAGATCCGCCAGCGTAAACATCACGCCTCCCTGGCAAACGGAACCACCATTCAAATGATGCTCTTCTACAAGCAATTCTGCCTGCGCGAAATCAGCCTCAACACAGACCAGATGCGCGCCGATAAAATGAGCGAAACGATCTTCTTTGTTTAGAAAATCCTGCAATGCTTTCATCCGACACCCCTTCTAAAAATGAGTCAATAATTCCTTAGCTATAATTTCTGCCGCTTTCCCCACCTGCTCTTCACAAGGACGCTTGCCATAATAGGCCGCCGTACGTTCAGAGGGCATGGGAGATTCCACAGGGGAACTTTTCGCCATATTCAGCAAATCCCGACAGATAATGGAGCCATATTCCTCCTTAAAAGAAGTAGCCAAACGCTGCACCAGGGCATAATTATCTTTCCGGCGCTGCATATCAGACGGTTCTACAGCCGGCAAGACACAACCTGCCACAAAGGTCATTCCACTCACACAGCCACAAACCTCACGCAGCCGTCCAAAACCGCCCCCAAAACCTGACAACAAGGCAGCAACCTGGTCCTCGGACATTTTTGCTACATCCGAAAATGCCATCGCAACGGCCTGGGCACAGTTGTAACCGGCCTTAAAGTATTCTTTTGCCTGCTGTGCGCGTGCTGCTACATCGATATCCATTATTCCTCCATCAACTTCTTATATTTGAAACGTTTAGGCTCTGCATCAGCCCCCAAACGCATCTTCTTGTTCTGCTCATATTCAGAATAGGTTCCCTCAAAGAAATAGACCTGAGAATCGCCCTCAAACGCCAGAATATGGGTACAAATTCTATCCAAGAACCAACGGTCGTGAGAAATAATCACGGCGCAACCCGCAAAACGCTCCAGACCTTCCTCCAAAGCACGGATCGTATTTACGTCCACGTCATTGGTCGGCTCGTCCAACAACAAAACATTACCCTCATCCTTGAGCGTCAAAGCCAGGTGAAGACGATTTCGCTCACCACCGGAAAGAATGCCACATTCCTTCTCCTGGTCAGCTCCCGAGAAATTAAAGCGGGACACATAAGCCCTGGCATTGATTTCCTTGTTGCCCAATTTCACAAACTCGGAGTTCTCTGCAATGGTTTCATAGACCGTTTTTTCCGGGTCGATACTACGGTGCTGCTGATCCACATAGGCCAATTTCACCGTTTCGCCAATTTCGATATTTCCGCTATCGGGCTGTTCCAAGCCCATAATGAGACGGAAGAGAGTCGTTTTACCCGCACCGTTAGGACCAATCACGCCCACGATACCCGCAGGAGGCAATACGAATGAAAGGTTTTCATACAACATTTTTTCGCCATAACTTTTCGAAACTCCGTTGAAAGAAATGACTTTATTACCCAAACGAGGGCCATTGGGAATATAGATTTCCAAATTCGCCTCTTTCTGAACAGCATCTTCGTTCGCCAATTTCTCATAAGCGCCCAAACGTGCCTTGC
>JAZLBM010000195.1:0-3777 GCA_045613705.1 Eubacteriales bacterium
AAATCCTTTTGTAGAAGGTGTTTATGCACAGCCGCAAACAAAATCAATTCTCTTCGTTTTCGGACAGTCGAGGACGCCTGTCCCTACGATTATGTGGGTACGGTTTCGTTTCTGCTTAGCTATATCAAACACCCACCGACAAATCAAAATTTGAAAAATCAATCCCCACAAGGAGAAAACGATATGCTGAAGATTGAAAACAATTCCTTGGTCTATTCCGGCTACGGAGAATATCTGACGGTTGAGGCTTACGGTGAGAACGCCCTTCGCGTTCGCGCGTCAAAGCGCCGCACCACCGTCTATCCCGACGGCGCTCTTCCGTCCGATGTAAATACCGCCGCCACGTGCTATGTGGACGAGCAGGGCAACGGCGAGATCACGGTGGGCAAGCTTCGTGCCACCCTTTCCGCTATGGGCAAGCTGACCTTCTATCGCGGCGACAAGAAGCTCCTTGAGGAGTTCTACCGCAACAAGTCGGTGCCCAACGAGCACATCAGCAGTCTTCATATGAAGGCGAGAGATTTTTCCGCCGTGCAGAACGGCGCGTATTCCTTGGCACTCCGCTTCGAGTCCGACCGCCACGAGCATCTTTACGGTATGGGACAGTACCAGCAGCCCGACCTTGACCTCAAGGGATGCGTGCTGGATCTGGAGCAGCTCAACGGACAGATCACCGTTCCCTTCGTGCTTTCCAGCCTCGGCTACGGTTTCCTTTGGAACGTGCCGAACGTGGGACAGGTGTCCTTCGGCAAGAATATGACCGAGTGGTATTTCCCCCTTGCCGACCGCGTGGACTACTGGATCACCGCAGGTGACAGCCCTCGCGAGATCGTGGAAAATATGACCGCCCTCACAGGCCGCGTACCCCTGATGCCCGACGAGTATCTGGGACTTTGGCAATGCAAGCTCCGCTACGCCACCCAGGACGAGGTGATTGCCATTGCCGAGGAATATAAGAAGAGAAATATCCCCCTTGACGTGCTTGTCATCGACTATCTGCACTGGCCGTCCTTCGGCGACTGGTGCCTTGACCCCGCCTGCTTCCCCGACCCCACCGAGATGAACCGTCGCGTGGAGGAAACGGGTGCGAAGCTGATGGTTTCCGTCTGGCCCGCCGTGGAGAAGAAGAGCAAAAGCTACTGGCCTCTCATCCGAGGCGGCTACGTGGCGGAGACCGAGCGCGGTCTGCCCATCCACACCGATTTCTACAACCTTGCCTACGTGGATATGACCAATCCCGACGCCCGCGATTTCGTTTGGCGCCGCATCAAGGAGGGCTACGTCGCCCACGGCATCAAGAGCTTCTGGCTGGACTGCGCCGAGCCCGAGTTCCGCGGCTATCAGCAGGACAACTACCGCTACGCCGACGGACTTGTGTCTATGGTGGGCAACGAGTATCCCCGTCACTATACTAAGATGTTCTGGGACGGTCTTCGCGCCGAGGGCGAGGAGGTTCCCGTAAACCTTGTCCGCAGCGCCTGGCTGGGTAGCCAGAGATACGGTGCCCTCGTTTGGTCGGGCGACGTGGAGTCTACCTTCGCCGCCTTCCGCAACCAGATCCCCGCGGGTATCCAGATGGGTCTGTGCGGCTTCGCCTGGTGGACCACCGACACGGGCGGATTTGCCAACGGCGACGTGGATTCTCCCGACTTCCGCGAGCTGCTCGTCCGCTGGTTCCAGTATTCCGTCTTCACCCCCATCCTCCGTATGCACGGCGACCGCAGACTGGACTTCAGCAAGCCCTATTTCCCCGCCAACGAGCTTTGGAGCTACGGCGAGGAGGTCTACGCGATCCTCTGCAAGTACCTCGACCTCCGTCTCTCCCTCAAGCCCTATATCAAGGAGCTGATGAAGGAGGCCTCTGAGACGGGCGCGCCCCTCATCCGCGCTATGTTCTACGAGTTCCCCGAGGACGAGACCTGCTGGGGTCTTGAGGATCAGTATATGTTCGGCGACCGCTATCTGGTAGCCCCCGTCACCGAGCTGCACGCCACCCGCAGAACCCTCTATCTGCCTCGCGGCGAATGGCGCCACGTCATCACGGGCGAGACCTTCACGGGCGGCTGCTTCGTCACGGTAGACGCGCCCCTCGAGATTCTTCCCGTATTTGAAAAGATCGGCTGATCCCATTCATACGCCCGCCGCGATCCTCTCGCGGCGGTTTTGCGGCAATTCTGTGGTTTTTTTGCAAAAGGGAAGAGAAAAAACAAAAATACCCTATTGATTTTGGGATTTTTTTGCGCTACAATGGTATCATCATGAAACAACGAAAGGATTCGGGTGTTATGACACAGAGAGATAAGGATATCGTCCGCGAGCTTGCCAAGAAGTATATGGAATATGCCACGGACGACAAGCAAAAGGATATGAACGAGCGTATGCTCGCTACAAACGACCTCAAGATCGTCCGCCCCCCCGTGCTGATCGACGAGATCCCGTGGTTTGAGATGGATATTGATAACGAGCTGACCTGCCTTTGTGAGGATCCCGAGGCTATCAAGGTTGAGACATTTCTTCGTCAGGGGCTGTTCCGCCGCAAGCATTTCAAGGCAGACACCCTGTTTGAGCCCTTCTACCGCGTAAAGATGGGATATGACTCTTCCGGAATCGGTATTCAGATCAAGGAAGCAACCAAGAGCACCAACGACGCAAACAACATTATTTCTCATAGCTACGAGGATATTTTTGAGGAAGACGGAAGCGCAGAGAAGATCAAGATTCCCACCTTCCGTGCCCGCCCCGACAGAGACGCCCGCAACATGGAGCTTCTTACCGATCTTCTTGGCGACGCTATGCCCGTCAAGCTTTGCGGTCGCGGTTATCTGTATCACGCGCCTTGGGACCGTATCGCGCGCTACCGCGGTATGGAAGCGATCCTGTATGATTTCTACGACCGTCCCGAGCATCTTCACGCCATTCGTCAGAAGTTCCTTGAGATGGCGCTTGCCGAGATCGACTTCGTGGAAAAGGAGCTTCACGTAGATAACGAGCCCTCCCTCCATTGCACCCCCGGTATGATCTCGGGTCTTGCAGAGGACGGATGGAAGGCAACCTGGCTTCGCACCATGGCACAGGGCTTCTCCGAGGTGTCCCCCGAGATGCACGAGGAGTTTGAGCTTCCCTACGTTCTGGCGCTTGCCGACCGCTTCGCATACACCTACTACGGCTGCTGCGAGCCGCTGAACAACAAGCTGGACGTGATCTTCAAGATCCCCAACCTCCGCAAGGTGGGCGTTTCCCCCTGGGCGAAGGAGGAGGTTCTGGCCGAGCGACTTGGCAAGAATTTCGTCTACGCGAGAAAGCCCAGCCCCGCTCACGTGGCTCTTGTCACCGATCCCGAGGTGGTTCGCCGCGAGACCGAAAAGACGGTCAAGCTTTGTCAGCAGTACGGATGCCCCGTGGAATTCGTTCTCAAGGACATCAGCACCGTTTCGGGTCGCCCCGAAAACCTTATCACTTGGGCAAATACCGTGTCCGACGTGCTGGATGAATATTACGGCAAATAATGAACCCCAAGCCAAGGTCGCCCCGACCTTGGCTTTTTTTGTGATTTTGATTTTCAAATTTTTATTTGTCGGTGGGTTTAATATACGCACAAAATTGGTAGGGGGCGGCGCCTTCGACGCCCCGAGAAGGTCGGGATTTCATATCGTTCACGGCTACAATTCCTTGATATAAACGCATTTTACCAATTTTGCAACTGCAAATTCGTTCGTTGCGGGTCGTCGTGGGCGCCGACCCCTACCAGGTATTCGTTCATTTCTGCATAGCCATAAC
>JAZLBM010000196.1:0-3873 GCA_045613705.1 Eubacteriales bacterium
TGCTCGCGTCGTAGACCACGTGATATCTGTGTATCGACAGGACACGCTCGCTCTCGGCGCACCTACGCCATCGCATCACTCTCACACAAAGGAAGTCTGCGCTTGTAAACCACCTTTTCGTATTTCTTTTTTAGCTCCACGAACACCGTGCTGTCAGCAGTGGCTTGAGAGTAACTGCGTATTCGCAGTTTTTCTTTATAGGCAGGCTTCTCAATCGAACGCCTGATCAGTCTGTAACTCGCGGTATCAAAGTAGATATTCCGTATCGTCGTCCGTCCGTATTTGTCAAGCTGCATATACGGCAACATCGCTTCAAGTACTTTTTCTTTCTGTTCGAGTGTCAGCATATATTTCAGCTCATACCGCTTAAACACAATTTGAAACGCCATACGATAACCTCCTTTCCCATTGTACAGGAAGATTATATCACGGCTCGCTAAAGATAGGCTAAAGACAGGAACACGGCAAAAAACTTTTCTTTCAGCGATGCAATTTCTGACGAGTGAAATGAATATCCCTCGCTCCTTTTCGAAACGAGGGATATCATTTGTTGTAGCAATCTACTTTATTCGAGTTCAAAAGTGCCCGTATAAAGCTGATAATATATTCCTTTTTTGGCTATCAGTTTATCGTGATTTCCTCGTTCAATGATGTGTCCATGGTCAAGCACCATGATCACGTCGGAATTCTGAACTGTTGAAAGTCTGTGGGCGATAACAAATACGGTTCTGCCTCTCATCAGCTTATCCATGCCGTCCTGTACCAATGCTTCGGTACGGGTATCAATGGATGAGGTCGCCTCGTCGAGAATCATGACGGGCGGATCGGAAACGGCGGCGCGCGCAATGGAGATCAGCTGCCTCTGTCCTTGGGAAAGTCCGCTTCCGTCACCCTTGAGCACGGTGTTATATCCTTGGGGGAGCATACGGATAAATCCGTCCGCGTTCGCAAGCTTTGCGGCGGCGATACATTCCTCGTCGGTTGCGTCGGGATTGCCGTACCGCAGGTTTTCCATCACCGTTCCCGTGAACAGATTTACATCCTGCAGAACCACGCCGAGAGAACGGCGAAGATCGGCTTTTTTGATCTTGTTGATATTGATTCCGTCATAGCGGATCTTACCATCGGCAATATCGTAAAAACGGTTGATCAGATTGGTGATGGTGGTCTTACCTGCACCGGTCGCTCCTACGAAGGCGATCTTTTGTCCGGGTTCGGCATAAAGAGAAATATCGTGAAGCACTTGTTTTTCGGGGACGTATCCGAAATCCACACCGTCAAGAACGACTCTGCCTTCCAGCTTTGTGTACGTTACAGTTCCGTCGTGGTGAGGATGCTTCCACGCCCACATGCCGGTTTTACTTTGGGATTCGCACAAAACACCGTTTTCTTCTTTTGCATAAACAAGGGTTACATATCCCTCATCCGTTTCGGGCTCTTCATCCATAAACGCAAAGATACGGGAAGCACCCGCAAGGGCTGTGACGATGGAATTGAACTGATTGGATATCTGCGAAACGGGGCTTGTAAAATTTCTTGACAGCGTGAGGAAGGAGGCGATCATACCGAGAGTCAGCACGCCTGTTCCCGTAAGGCCGAGGTTTGTTACCCCTGCGATAGCCATATACGCACCGAGGAGAGCGATAATGATATACTGCACGTATCCCAGCGCATTCATCATAGGCATCATAGAATGGGCGTAGCCGTTGGCATTTGCCGCGCTCATTGCCCAAGCTTTGTTTTTCTCACGCAGCTCTTCCTTTGCCTTTTCTTCGTGGCAGAATACCTTGATCACCTTTTGTCCGTTTACCATTTCCTCCACGTAGCCGTTCACGTCGGCAAGTGTTTTCTGCTGCATCATGAAGAATACGCCGATCTTTCGGGTGATTACCTTCACAAGCTGCAAAATCAAAACGAGTATGACAACGGCAACGAGTGTCAAGCCTACGCTGATATAGAGCATACTGACGAACACCGAAACAATGGTGAATACCGATGAAACCAATTGCGCCATAGAGATCGCGATCATCTGACGGAGCGTGTCGGTATCGTTGGTATAAAGGCTCATAATATCTCCGTGCGTGCGCGTATCGAACGCGCGAATGGGAAGGCGTTGCATCTTTTCGAACATTTCGTCACGGATCTTCTTGAGCGTACCCTGTGCAATGGTAACCATAATGCGGTTATAGAACAAGGTAGAAAGTACGCCGATGAGATAAACGCCGCCAATCACAAGCAGAGCCTGCAAAAGTCCGGTGAATACGGGTGACGAAGAACCGAGCAGAGGGGTGATATAATCATCAATGAGCGCTTGCAGGAATAGCGAGGACACGGCGGATGCAATCGAACTAATCAGTATGCAGATTACGACAAAGATCAGCTTGCCTTTATAATCCTTCATATACGAAAGCAATCGAAAGAGTGTTTTCATATCAAACTGAGGCTTAGGTGGCATACCTTCGGGCGGCATTCCCTTGGGCGGCATACCTTCGGGCATCTTTCCCATAGACGGCATTTTTTCTTTCTTATTCATGATCGGTGCCTCCTTTCTTCTGCGATGCATATACTTCACGGTAGATATCGCAACTTTCCAACAGCTCGTTATGACGACCAACGGCAACTACCTTGCCATCGTCCAGAACGATGATCTGGTCTGCGTGCTGCACCGAGCTGATACGCTGTGCGATGATAATTTTTGTGATGTCGGGAATATATTCCGCAAACGCCCTTTGAATGGACGCATCGGTTTTGGTATCCACCGCGCTTGTGGAATCGTCGAGGATCAAAACCTTGGGCTTTTTCAAAAGAGCGCGGGCAATACAGAGGCGCTGCTTCTGACCGCCCGATACGTTGGTACCGCCCTGTTCGATGTAAGTGTCATATTTATCCGGGAATCCCTGAATGAATTCGTCCGCGCAGGCAAGACGGCAAGCGTGTTCAATTTCTTCATCGGTAGCGTTTTCGTTTCCCCAACGCAGATTTTCCTTGATCGTGCCCGAAAACAGCTCGTTCTTCTGAAGCACCATGGCAACGGCATTTCGCAGAACGGTCAGGTCGTAGCTTCGCACATCCACGCCGCCAAGCGTGAGCCGTCCTCCTGTTACATCGTACAAACGGGGGATCAACTGAACAAGGCTTGATTTGGACGAGCCTGTGCCGCCGATAATACCGATGGTTTCGCCCGAGGCGATAGACAGATCGATGTTGTCCAACACCTTCTTGTCGGCCTTGGAGGCATACACGAAATCAACGCCCTCAAAACGAATAGAGCCGTCTTTTACGCTCATTACGGGATTTTCGGGATTGGCGATATCGGTTTTCTCGTCCAAGATCTCGGCAATACGGCGTGCGGAAGCCAAGGATATGGTCATCATAGCAAAAACCATAGAGAGCATCATAAGGCTCATAAGTATCTGCATGGCATACGCAAACATAGCCGTCAGATCACCCGTGGTCATGCCGAGGGCAGCATTGTTTCCGCTGACGATGATCGCCTTTGCGCCGATCCACGAAATGAGGATCATGGAGGCGTACATAAAGAACTGCATGATGGGAGAGTTGAAAGCCAAAAGCCGTTCGCCTTTTGCAAAATCACGGTAGATGCTCTCGGAAATCCCCTTGAATTTCTTTATCTCGTTGCTCTCCTGATTAAAGGATTTGACAACGCGGATGCCGCGCACGTTTTCCTGTACTACGTTATTCAGCTGGTCGTAGGTGCGAAAAACACGGTTAAATACGGGATGTACGTTTTTGACGATCAACAGCAGCAATCCTGCCATGAGTGGAATGATGGCAAGAAATATCCACGCAATCGAGCTGTTGATGCTAAAGGCTACTGCCATGGAAAAGATCAGCATAATAGGACCGCGAATC
>JAZLBM010000197.1:0-2092 GCA_045613705.1 Eubacteriales bacterium
TGGCCTCCGACTTTCTATTATTGCAGAAAGTTTGCTAACTATATTTTCCATCGAGTTCACCTCGTTTCCTTGTGTTGTATTAAAGATTATACCACAATTCCGATGTTTTTTCAATGCAAAAATATGAACAGACCGAAAAAATCCCCGAACAGCATCAACCAAGGTGCCATTCGGGGACTTTTCTATTTTCTCTCAAAGCGCAACCGTTATCTCCGTTCCGTCCTTCAAGAAATACACCAAGCGGTCATCGTTGTATACGGTTATGCTTGTTTGTCCTCATCGCCAAAAAATATATGAAAAAAGCGGTGTTTCCGAAAGCATACGCCCGGAGGAATACTGTGTGAAAGCACAACCGTTGTCGGCCAAAATGAGCTCGGCAAGTCAAACATCACAAGCGCCTTCAAGCGGACGATCCTATAAGCCGGGGGATGCTCTCAGCCTTTTCAAAGGTTTCGGGTGGAGGATAGAGTCCCCTTCTCCCGTTTGCGCAGCTTCTCACCGGCAAGCGTCAATTTACCGCTTACTCCAATCCGCCTTGAATTTGCCGGGGGAGACGCCAACCTGCTGCTTGAATTGCTTGCAGAAGGCGTAGGTGTCGCAATAGCCGAGGGCGTCGGCGATTTCTTTGAGAGGCATATCGCGGTCGAGCATCATAGATTTGGCGGCGTTGATGCGAAGCTGAATGCGATACTGCTCAAGAGAGCATCCGAACACGCGGCGAAATTGCTTGCGGAGCGCCTCGTAGCCCATACCGCACGCGGCGGCAATCTCCTCCAGAGAGACACCTACCCGATAATTGTTCTCCAGCACCTCGCCCACCCGTGCCTTCCAGCGGTCGGCTTCCGGCTCTACGGCGCGAGAATTCAGATAACAAAGAAGCTTTTGAAATTCTATCAGAAGCTCGGGAGAGCGAGCATGATCGGTTGTCTCGAACATAGCATGATAGTCCACAAGGCGTCGAAAGACTTCCATACTCTCCCCCACGTAAAAGACGGGCTCGTCGGTGGCAAGCTTCAGCTCCACGAGCGTCTCAAATACACGGGCACCCGCGCAAAAATAGAACTCCAACCATTCCTCGCCACGGTTGATATAAGAATGATGCAATTTTCCCGGCATTCTTTGCACAACGCACCCGGGCGTCACGGGATATTCGCGCCCCGTCTCGCCGTCCACGTAGGTGCCGCTTCCACTGATGACGTACAGACCGCCGTAATATTGAAACATAATGTCCTTTTGCACGTAGGATCGCTCCTGCTTGTGCAAAAAGCCGCAGGAAACGATGCTGTTTGCAGGATCGTCCGCATTGCCGGGAAGGGTGCGATGCACCGTCCGCGTTTGATAATATGAGTTGTCGACCTTCATAAGCCTCTCCAATCCCAAATTTTACATTTAATATACCACAAAATACATTTCAAATCAAGGTGTTTTTTACTATAATAAAGAAAAAAGCCCTACGAAGGAGCCTTGTCATGACCAATATAGAGAACTACAAATCCATCGCCCACCGAAAGGGTATCAAAAAAGTACCGATCGAATTTGAAATGTGCCCCTCTCTACGGAAAAAATTTGCCGCGTTTCAGGCAGAAACAGGATTTTCTTTCAACATGTCGGTGGCAATGATCCACGGCGCCCCCATCAAGCGTGCGGACAATGAAACATTTCTCAAATATCACAATCGCACCTTCAAGGAGGGAACCGTTATCGACCCTTACGGCGTGGCGCACGAGCCGGGAAGCGCCGCCGCCTTCCATATGAAAAAGATGCACTACCCCATGGCGAATTTTGACAGTGTAGAGCAGATCCTGACATATCCCCTTCCCGAATACAGCGCAGACGCTCTTGAGGCCACCGTTGCCGCCGTAGAAAAAGCCCACGAAAACGACCGGATCGCCATCGGCGCTCTTGGATGCACCATATGGGAGCGATCCTGGTATCTGCGTGGCATGGAGAATCTCATGACCGATATGATGATGGACGATCCCATGGCAGAGGTGCTTCTTGAGCGCATCACAGACGTATCGGTGCGCCGTGCCGAATCCTACGCGCGAAGCGGCGTTGACGTGCTGCTTCTTGGCGACGACATCGGTATGCA
>JAZLBM010000198.1:0-2920 GCA_045613705.1 Eubacteriales bacterium
TCATTCCCATAAGGGATTCCTCCTTTGGATGGTAAATTTTGATTTATCGGTGAGAGAAAAGTAACAATTAATCCGTCATACGAAGGAGGTCAAAACCTTCTTGAAAGAAGGTTTTAACAATTCCCAGAACTTTTTTGGCAGGGGCACTCGTTAGTCATTTTGCCTCATTCTCGCATACGAGAATGAGGGGATCGCACGAGTCACAAATTCAAAAGAAAGCTCGCTTTCTTTTGTTTTTGAGACACGTGCTGACGGATGGAACATCCGTCACAAAATGACGCGGAATTCAGCGATACCAATGCCAGGAAAGTTTTGCGGAGGCAATCAAACAGGGGGTTGCGAAGCAATTCGCGGTGTTTAGCCGCGAAACCTGTTTGTTGACCGAGGTTGCGAAGCAAACTCGACTTTTTCTCAAAAGCGACCCTTTCGTAATGCGATACAGTAAGTATCTTCTAACCGACAAACATCAATTTGCCTGATTTACTTATTTATAATCGCGCCCTTATCGGCGGAGCTTACCTGTGCGGCATAGCGCTTGAGGTAGCCCGTGATATTGGTCTTGCGCTTGATGGGCATTTCTGCCTTTCGTGCCGCAAGCTCCTCGTCGGAGACCTTCAGCTCGATCTTATATTCGGGGATATTGATGGAGATGATATCGCCGTCCTTGACGTAGGCGATGGTACCGCCGCTGACCGCCTCGGGGGAGACGTGTCCGATGGAAGCGCCGCGGGTCGCTCCGGAGAATCGTCCGTCGGTGATGAGAGCCACGTCCTTATCCAGTCCCATGCCGGCAATGGCCGAGGTGGGAGAAAGCATTTCACGCATTCCGGGGCCTCCCGCAGGGCCCTCGTAGCGGATGACCACAACGTCACCCTTGACGATCTTGCCCGCATAGATAGCGGCGATGGCCTCTTCCTCACTCTCGTAGACCTTGGCGGGACCCTCGTGCACAAGCATTTCGGGCGCTACCGCCGAGCGCTTGACCACGCATCCGTCGGGGGCGAGATTACCGCGAAGCACGGCAATACCGCCGGTCTTGGTAAAGGGATTCTCAACGGGACGAATGGTATCGGGATCGCGGTTGAAGGCATCGGCGATGTTCTCTGCCATAGTCTTGCCCGTAGCCGTCATAACCGAGGTATCAAGCAGACCCAGCTTGTCGATCTCGCGAAGCACGGCGTATACGCCGCCAGCCTCGTTGAGGTCTTCCATATAGGTGGGGCCTGCAGGGGCCAGATGGCAGAGGTTGGGGGTCTTTTCGCTGATCTCGTTGACCATATCCAAATCAAACTCCACGCCACACTCGTTGGCAATGGCGGGAAGGTGAAGCATACTGTTGGTGGAGCAGCCAAGTGCCATATCGGCGGTGATGGCGTTCTTGATAGCCGCCTCGGTCATAATGTCGCGAGGACGGATGTTCTTGCGAACAAGCTCCATTACCTGCATACCCGCGTGCTTGGCAAGCTCGATTCTTGCGGAATAAACGGCGGGAATGGTGCCGTTGCCGCGAAGTCCCATACCGAGAACCTCGGTAAGGCAGTTCATAGAGTTTGCGGTGTACATACCCGAGCAAGAGCCGCAGGTGGGGCAGGTCTTGCACTCAAATTCGTCAAGCTTGGCGTCGTCGATGGTGCCCGCCTTGTAGGAGCCGACCGCCTCAAACATAGAAGAAAGGCTGGTCTTCTTGCCGCCCACGCGACCCGCAAGCATAGGACCGCCGCTGACGAACACGGTGGGAATATTCAGTCGCGCCGCGGCCATCAGAAGTCCCGGCACGTTTTTATCACAGTTGGGGATCATAACAAGACCGTCAAAGCCGTGCGCCATAACCATAGCCTCGGTGGAGTCGGCGATGAGATCACGGGTAACAAGGGAGTACTTCATACCCACGTGACCCATAGCAATGCCGTCGCATACCGCAATGGCGGGGAATACGATGGGCGTACCGCCTGCCATAGCAACGCCAAGGCGAACCGCCTCGGTGATCTTGTCAAGATTCATATGTCCGGGAACGATCTCGTTGTAAGAGCTTACAATACCGATCAGAGGTCTGTCAAGCTCCTCGCGGGTCAGTCCCAGCGCCTTATAAAGAGAACGGTGAGGCGCGTTGTGCGCTCCGTTTACAATAGTATCCTTAATCATAATTTCATTCCTTTGCTCGTGGCAAATTTTGATTTATCGGTGGGTCTTTTAAAGGCTTCTCCAAGATGGAGAAGCTCCCGCGTAGCGGGTGATGAGGGTGCGAAGGCTTATAAAGACTACATTAGGCGCACACTCATCCGTCGGCTTCGCCGCCACCTTCTCTATCTTAGAGAAGGCTTTAAAACACCGACAAACATCAATTTATGAAAAAATTCAGGGCGCGGCGAGACCTCTTGCGGCACCTCGCCGCGCCCATTTCGTGTGTTGTTTAGTTGTTGATGAACTTTTCCTCGTCAGCCCAGCTGTAGAGCTTACGAATGTCCTTACCGACAACCTCGGAGGGATGCTCGGATGCGATCTTGCGCATTGCGTTGAAGTGAACCTGAGAGCCTGCGTCGGACATATCCAGGAGGAAGTCCTTAGCGAAGGTACCGTCCTGAATGTCGGACAGGATCTTCTTCATAGCCTTCTTGGTGTCCTCGGTAATGATCTTGGGACCGGTGATGTAGTCGCCGTACTCTGCGGTGTTGGAGATGGAGTATCTCATACCCTCAAAGCCGGACTGGTAGATAAGGTCAACGATGAGCTTCATCTCGTGGATACACTCAAAGTATGCGTTTCTGGGGTCGTAGCCGGCCTCAACAAGAGTCTCGAAGCCTGCCTGCATCAGCGCGCAAACACCGCCGCAGAGCACTGCCTGCTCACCGAAGAGGTCGGTTTCGGTCTCGGTGCGGAAGGTGGTCTCAAGAACGCCTGCGCGTGCGCCGCCGATACCGAG
>JAZLBM010000199.1:0-16548 GCA_045613705.1 Eubacteriales bacterium
TCTGTGGTGACGCCTCCCCTGACCACCGCCTCCTACCGCTACGCCACCATCGCGGAGCGCTCTATGGAGATCATGAAGGATTACATCCACACCCCCGACCACAAAACCGCACAGCACGAGGTCAAGTCCTCGCTGATCGTAAGAGACAGTACCTTTACGGGACAATAAAAAGGACACCGAATGGTGTCCTTTTTCTTTTATTCTTCCTCAATCGCCGCCTTTGCGGTATTGGTGGCACGGATGCGGTCGTAGAATTCCTTGGGGAATTTGAGGGAGCGGTCGTAGTAGTAAAGACCGTTGGTCTCCTGCTCAATGTCGGTAAGCTGGGTGTAGCAGAAGCCCATAATATTGGGAGTCTGCATGATGGCTTCGGTCAAGCCGCAATAGCGGTCGGTGAATTCCTCCATGGTCTTGGGCGCGTCACCGTATCCCCAGGAGGGGGTATGTACCGTCATAGTCTGCTCGCCGACCCACTTGATGCCGCCGTATTCACTGACCATAAAGGGGGCGCCGCCGTTGTAGCGCTGGCGGTCGGATTTCGGCTCGTAATACTCTCCCTTCGCGTGTGCCTCGAAGGTCTTTTTGAAGAACTCCACGTCCTGGCTATAGGCGTGAATATCGTAGATATCCGTCTTTCCCGTATGCTCGTAGCCGCTGGTATCGATAACGGGACGGGTGGGGTCGGCGGCCTTTGTGGCAAGGTAGATGCAGGAAATGTTGCTTGCGATCTGCCGTGCGAACTTGCCGTTGATGGTCTCGTTATAGGGACACCAGCCAATGATGGAAGGATGGTTATAATCCCGCTCAACGCTCTCCAGCCACTCGGGCAGATAGGTGTGGAGCACCATAGGATCCTGATAATTCAGGCCCCAGTTGGGATACTCGCCCCAAACAAGATAGCCCATACGGTCGGCGTGATAGAGGAAGCGCGCCTCAAAGACCTTTTGGTGGAGTCGCGCACCGTTGAAGCCGAGATTCATAGAATACTCAATATCACGAACAAGATCTGCATCGGTAGGTGCGGTATAGATGCCGTCGGGATAGAAGCCCTGATCAAGGATCAGTCGCTGGAACACGGATCTGCCGTTGATACGAACCGCGTATCCGTCAATATCAATACGACGGATACCAAAGTAGCTTTCCACCGTGTCGATCTCCTTTCCGTCAACGCAAAGCGTATAGCGGAGGTCATAGAGGTTAGGCTCGCCCACGTTCCAAAGATGAACCTCGCTCACCTTGAAGCTTTGGTTGGTCGTAACGCCGTCGAGAGAAAATTCCTCCTTGGCCACCGTTTTTCCGTCAAAGAGTGCCTCTACGCGGAGCGTTGCGCCGCGGCGATAGTGATTGACGATGGTCTCCAGATGCACGATGCCGTCGAGATCGGTGGCGTTGATCTTCACCTTTTTGAGATAGAAGCTCGGCAGATATTCCAGCCAGACCGTCTGCCAGATACCCGTGGTACGGGTGTAGTCGCATCCGCGGGAATAGAAGCCCGGGCACTGCTTTCCGCGAGGCTGCTTGCCGGAGCGCACGTCGTCCTCGGCGTGCACCACGATGCGGTTTTCACCCACGCGAAGGAAGCCGGTAATATCAAATGAGAAAGAGGTATAGCCGCCTACGTGATGTCCCACGGGCGTTCCGTTTACGTAAACGCGGGTCAGGTAATCGCACGCGCCGAAATGGATGCGCACTCTTCCCTTCAGCTCCTCCTCGGTGACTTGGATGCTTCTGGCATACCAGACCGACGGCATAAAGTCCACGTATTCCACCCCTGAAAGCTTGCTCTCGGGACAGAACGGAACGATAATCTTGCCGTCAAAATGCGCCTCTTCGAAAACTCTCCGATCACGCCCCGAAGCCGACAGATCGTTGTAAAACTCCCACTCACCATTCAGATTCTGCCACTTTTCTCTGACAAAATCGGGGCGCGGATACTCACCTCTCGGAATCACGTTACTCATAGTAGCCTCCCTGCTTTCGCGTTTTATTTTTCAATTTCGTAGGGCCAATCAATAATGCCGCCGAACTCCCACACGTTGGTATATCCAAGGGCGAGCAAGTCTTCGGCCGCCAGCTTACTGCGCCGTCCACTTCGGCAATAGACGAGGATCTTCTGATCCTTATCGGTAAGGATGCTTTCCGCCTTTTCCGTGATCTCGTCATTGGGGATCAGAATGGCGCCCTTAATATGCCCTTCGGCAAACTCTTCCGCCGTACGGACGTCGAGGATCACGTAGCCCGTCTCGGTGTCCATGATCTCCTTCGCCGCTTCAGCGGTAATGTTTTCGTAAATCACCTGTTTTATCTCCGTTTCGGTTTCCTGCATTGGGGACTCCTTCTCGGTTTCCTGTATTGAGGGCTCCGTCTCGGTTTCTGCCGCGCGGCAGGCCGTAGCGGAGCAAATCAAGAGGATCACCCCGAATAAAATCGCTAATTTCTTCATATAACCACCGTTATATCATGTCGTTCCCCACGGGTGTGAGGAAGAGATCCTTGAATTCTGCGGCGCTCCCGGTCTTGGGCAATGCCCACATAACCTTGGCTACCACCGCCTCGGTGGTCATATCGTACGCCTCGGGGATCTCGTATTTTTGCTTGATACGAAGTCCCACCTGGTAGACCGACATATCGCTTCCCTCGTGGGGCACCTGTGTGGTGATCACGATGCGGATACCGCGACTGATCATCATCTCAAGCTTTTCCACGAATTCATCGTTTTCATAGTACGGCAGACCGCCCACGCCAAAGCTTTCAATGATCACGGCGTGACAATGCTCGGTCACGTAGTCAAAAATATCCGCCCGCATACCGGGGATCAGCTTGATCACCACCACCGAGGAGTCGATGGTATCGTAAAAACGAACGGTGTCTCCGTACGATTCGCGGATATAGTAGCGCACGATGCCGTCGCGAACGAAGCCGATCTCGGGATAATCGATACTGGAAAAGGCGTTGAAGCTCTTGGTGCGCGTCTTTCGCGCTCTCGTGCCCGCAATGATCTTGCCGTCAAATACGATATGAACGCCACACGCGCCGTCGTCGGCGGCATAGGCAAAGGCATCCGTGAGATTCTCCCGAGCGTCAGTGTCCCGATTAGCAATGGGGATCTGCGCGCCCGTAAGAACAATGGGCTTTTTGCTATCCTGAATCAGATAATACAGCATCGCCGAGGCATAGGCCATGGTATCCGTTCCGTGGGTGATAACGAAGCCGTCGTAGCTATCGTAGACCTCGCGGATATAGGAGGCAATTCGAAGCCAATACTCGGGCTTCATATTGGTACTGTCAAGATGATATAACTGCACCGCAGATACGCGGCAGATACTGCGCACCTCGGGCACGTGGCGAAGAAGCTCCTCCGCGGCCATTGCCGGCGAAAGTCCGTCCTCGCTTTGGGCGCACGCGATGGTGCCGCCCGTTGTAATCAATAAAATATGCTTCATTTTCCGCTCCATCCGGGTGTATTATTGCCCCAAAAGGAAATGACCGTTCCGAAGGCCACACCGACACACGTACCGAGTCCCATTCCAAGGGCAAGATTATGGAGTGCAATACCAAAGAACACGCCGATTCCTACACCCACAGCAAGTCCAAAAGCAAGACCGTTGTTCTGTCTATCCTGACGCACTTGCCACGCAAGCGCTTCTTGTTCCAACTCCTCGATCATGGGCGCACGAGTGCTGATGTACTCATCAAAATCCTTGGCCGCCGCGGCAAGTTCCACTTTTTTGTCGGAAAACGCCTTGGCCTTTTCGGGATAGGCGCGGAGGTAATTGCGGAATGACATCCGTCGCGCGATCTCCGTGACGTTTGTTTTTTCAACGGCAACGATCTTATACGCAAGATCGCCCGGCTTCTTATATTTTCTCATTTCGGGGGACGGCGACGGCTCTTTTTCGAAGCCCAAAGCCAAAAGCGCCGCTTCCTTCTCTTCAAGAAGGGACAATTTTTCTACAACAAGCAGGATGTCGATAACGGGAGTGGCAACAACGCCCTTGATCGCCGTGCTTCCAATGTGGCTCTGCACGATGCAAACCTTACCGAGCGCCTTTTTTATTTCCAAGGCCTGCGCCTTGAACATCGATTCCCATTCGTAATCGTATTTTAAAAAGGTAATCTCCATATTTCCCTCCTGCCTTATGATATCTCTATTATAATGCACGGATGATGAAATGTCAATAAAATTCCCGTCGCAAAAAGCAAAATACGGTATATCCGTGTAAGATATACCGTATTGATATCGGCTTAATTCCAAGCCACACCGTTATCGTCGAGTACCGCTGACGACGATGCTTTGGACTTGACGCTTGCCGACTTATCGCCGAGCACGATGATAAGCGCCGAAAGAGTCATCGGCATTTTTACGGTAGCCGTGCTACTTCCGATGCCAACCACAAGATAGCCGCCGCTTGTGAGCGAAAGCTGTGGGGACTTGCCTTTGCTTGAGAAATTATCGCAATGGGTGGACTCGCTTGACATACCGCCGCGAGGTACCATTTGAAACGTCACAAGAACCCCTCCTTTGGGGAAAATAGGTTGCTTTACTTTTGTATTATTGTATTATAGCGTTGCAATGTGAACGTAGCAAGGGTTCTCGTTTCTTTTTATGAATTTTAAGTGAAAACGGAGGGTCCAAAGGTCCTCCGTTTTTTTCCTTATGTATCACTGAAGTCGAAAACGGCGTTTCCGTTCTCCAGCTTCAGACGACCGTCAAAGGTCTTGCCCGTCCGCTTCGATGTGAAGCCGGTGATCTTGGCCGTTCTTCCCTCTTCCAATAAAAGCTTCATATTGGAAACGGAAATGGCGCGGTTGCAAATATAAATTCCAACCTTGAAGGTACATCCTTCTTTATATCCGCGACAGCCGTAGTAGTAGCGACCGCGCATAACTTCACAGCCGCAAAGAGGGCATTTGCCAACCACGTCGCCAAAGCAGCCCGTGTTCTGATCGGCTTCGATAGAAAACTCTGCCGTCTCTCTCTTGAAGATCTCGGCAATCTCCCTTTTGGCAAGAGATACGCCGCCATCCACCGTCATACTTCCGCGGAAGATCTGCTTGAGTGCCTTGCCCATCTCGGCCGTCTTATATTTATCCATAATGATCTGCATTCTGGAAAGTGCCTCGATGAGGAAAATGCCTTGAGGCAGGATGGTGTATACATCCTTTTTCAGCGCGATATATTCGCTCTTGCGGGCGTTATCGATGATGCCCGTTCTCGTTGCCTCGGTTCCAAGCTCAAGACCCTCGAAAATAGCCTTATATTCCTCCTCATCATCAAACTCGGAGACCTCCTCCCCGTCCTTTGCCTTGGCTTTCGCCGCCGCTTTTTCGTCGCGGAAGGGATTTTTGAGGTAATTGTTCAGCGTCTCAACGGTATAGTGCTTGGGAGGCGTTGTTTCCTTTTCGGTAGGCTTAAAGTCGGTATTGACAACGTCACCCTTGGCAAGTTTTGGCAGGATCTTATCCTTTTGGGTGTTGTCGTCGTACTTTGTCCAGCCCTTTTCAAGAATCACCGTACCCTTGAGTAAGAATTCCTCATACTCACCCACGGCAATGGTGATCTCGGATTTTTCAACGATACAATCCTCCGCGCAGAACACGGCAATAAACCGGCGGAACACGGTGGAATAGACCTGCATCTCCTTCTCGCTGAGTCTTCCCTTATCGGGGATCTTATAAGTAGGTGTCAGCGCCGAGTGAGACTCGATCTTGGAGTCGTCGAAAATGGTCTTCTTGAACTTGAACTCTACGGGGTAACCCAGCTTTTTGCAGTTGGCAATGATCTTTTTGATCTTGTCCTGCTCTGCCGTTGCCAGATACTCCGAGTTGGTACGGGGATAGGTCAGATATCCTGCCTCGTAAAGCTTTTGAATGATCTCAAGGCTTTCGGTCATGGACATCTTGTATTTCTTACTGAGCACATTCTGCAGCTTGGAAAGCGAATACAGCTTACCCGGGGCAAGTGTCTCCTTTTTCCGTTTTACGGCCTTGACCACGGCGGGAACGGCATTGTATTTGTCGCAAAGTGCCTTGGCCTCGACGGCTTGATTCTGCTCAAACTTCTGCTTGCTGACAAGCTCGACCACCTCGCCGTTTGTCTTTTCCTTGCTGACGATGGCGAAGTATTTACCGGGAACGAAGTTCTTGATGGCCATATCGCGGTCGTAAATTGCCTTCACAATAGGGACGATAACACGTCCCACACGAAGAAGTGATCCCGTCTTCAGGGTAGCATATCGGGTAAGATTCACACCGTAGAGCCAGTCAATATAGGTACGCGCAAGACCTTCGTTGGCAAGATTGTCGTATTCCGACTCGTCCTTCATCTCGGAAATAGCCTTCCGCACCGTTTCGGGGGTCTGGTCGGGGAGCCAAAGGCGTTTGAGCGACTTCTTCTCCTTCAGTGCCTTGCCGATGCAAAGGCGAACGATGATCTCTCCCTCGCGATCCGCGTCTCCCGCGTTCACGATGGTATCCACGTCGGCACGGTTGCAAAGAGACTTCAGCACCTCAAACTGGCGGACAACGCCGCTATCCACCTGCTTATCGCTTCCCTTGCGCAATTCGAAGATAAACTCATTCGGGAAGCACGGCAAATTGTCAAGCGTCCACCGTTTCTCAGCGGATGGCGTTGCGGAATAGGCCTCCACGTCTGCCAAGGAAAACAGGTGACCGAATGCCCAGGTGACAAGGTATCCGTTTCCCTCAATATAGCCGCTACGCTTGGTCGTAGCACCGATGGCATCGGCAATATTACGCCCAAGGCTAGGCTTTTCCGCAATAATCAGAATCATATCTCTCTCCTGTAAAAGAGTCGGCAAGACTCAAAGGAGCCTTGCCGCCCGTGTGTTATCAGTTAAACATATAGTAGTAGGTGCTCTTGATGTATTCCGCAAGCTCATCTCCCTGCTTCTGTGCACCCGCTACGGTGGGATGAGAAGCGGAACCGCTACGGTCGGTGGTGAGTGTCACCGTCTCAATATCGTAGCCTGCGGGGATGTACTTGGTCTTGATCAGCTCCTGAAGGCGATCGGTTGCATCGGTATATGAGCTGGTAGCCATACAGCCGAATACGAACAGAAGAGGAACCTTCTTTTCGCCGTACAGCTGATCGATAGAAGCAAGAAGGGTGTCTACCTCCTTGTCAAAGGCCTCATAGAACACCGTCTTGTCGGGGTTCTTCTTCAAATACCACTGATAGTTATCGTTGGTGTGAAGGTTGATCACGATAAGGTCGGGGGTTCTTGTAGGCACGTAAGGATCGGTGTTTCTCTTGTCGCACTGATACATATATCTGAGGTTGACAAGATTCTCCATATCGGCTGCATACGCAAATCCCATACCGCCGTTGGCCATAATAGAATAGTCAACGTCAAGCTGATCGATGGCAACGTACGCATAGGTCAAGGTTCCATCGTTCATATTCTTTCCGTTTCCATCCAACATACTGGAAAGACCCGCGCCATGGGTAATGGAGTCACCGATGACTTCAATATAAACGTCCTTCGGCTTCTCCTTGAGAAGCTTACCGGTGAGGGTTACAGACAGAAGCTCGCTGCAGTTCCATCTTCCGTATCCCGGCTCGGAAACAATACGGATGTTGTGAAGACCTTCTTCAAGATCCTCCGCGATCACATAGGTGCCGGTTCCCTTATTCACCTTGAAATTCTTAGTGATCTCGCCATCCACCTCGACACGAAGATAGATCGAGTTGGAGCCGGCGTTAAAGGTTATCTTAAAATCGCCCTTACACTCTGCACTGAAGGCCGCGCCCGCGCCCGTCCAGTCGACGGTAAGCGACGTGCCGACCATAGCCGTTCTTCCAAGGGGATTGAAGAGTCCCTCGGCATCCTTCATCGTATAGGTTCTTTCCATATAGATCTCCTCATAGGGCTCGGTTTCCTCGGGTTCTACCGCGGGCTCCGTTTCTCGCTCCTCTGTATTGGCACCGGGATCCACAAGATCCGTTTCAACGGTACCTCCGCACGCGGGAAGGAGCATACAAACGGCAAGCAGGAAACAAAGCGCCGTCAAAAATCGTTTCATCGACGTTCTCCTTCTTCTATCAGTTCAACTGAAAATCGAAGTAGTCCTTTGTGTTGTTGTAGGTAATGTCAGCGATCAGCTGTGCCAGTGCCTCGTAGTCTGCGGGGTACATACCCTCCTCGACCCACTCACCGACAATGCGGCAAAGAATACGTCTGAAGTACTCGTGTCTGGGGTAAGAAAGGAAGCTGCGGGAGTCGGTAAGCATACCGAGGAAGTTGCCGAATGCGGAAAGGTTTGCGTAAGACTTCATCTGCGCAACCATACCGTCGAAGTTATCGTTGAACCACCAAGCAGAGCCCTGGGTAACGGTGGGCTTGCCGCTTCCGTCGCCTGCACAGAAGGTGCCGCAAAGGGTGCCGATTGCCGCATTCTCGATGGGGTTGATGGAATATACGATGGTTCTGGGAAGTCCGTTGTTGTTCTTGAGGTAATCAAGCATCTCTACAAGGCTTGCCGTGGAGGTGCTTCCGTGGATGGTGTCGTAACCGGTATCGGGACCGAGCTTTGCGAACATCTCGGAATTGGGATTTCTGCGAACACCGTAGTGAACCTGCATGATCCAGCCACGTCTCTTGTACTCGATGCCGAAGAAGCGCATCATCTGGGACTTGAAGAGGGTAAGCTCTGCGGACGTTACGTCAGCACCGTCGCTTGCCATAGCCTTCTTCAGGATCTCGTCGGCGTGGTATGCATCGGGCTTTACAAAGGTAATGGCATCGTCCATACCGTGGTCGGCAGTCTTACAGCCAAGGGCCTCGAAGCGGTCAAGAGAAACCATATATGCCTTCTCGAGGGTAGCCAGGTCAACGATCTCAACACCGTTTGCCTCACCGAGGGTCTTGAGGTATGCAGTGATACCCTTTCTCTCGATGTTCATACCCTTGTCGGGACGGAATGCGGGAAGAACCTTGGTGGAGAATCCGCTCTCGGCGATCTGCTTGTGATACTCAAGAGAATCCGCGGGATCGTCGGTGGTGCAAAGAAGGTCAACGTTGGAGTTTACGATCAGATTCTTCGCGCTCATAGAGGGAGAAGCAAGCTTCTCTGCGGCAATATTCCAGATCGCCTCGCAGTTTGCCTCACAAAGAACCAGGTCACAGTCAAAGTAACGCTGAAGCTCAAGATGGCTCCAGTGATAAAGAGGATTGCCGATCAGCTTGGGCATAATAGAGCAGTATGCCTTGAACTTATCAAAGTCCGATCCGTCGCCGGTGATGTACTTCTCGTCTACACCGCAGGAGCGCATTGCTCTCCACTTATAGTGGTCACCGTAAAGCCAAACCTCGGTAATATTGGAATAACGCTTATCCTCTGCGATCTCGCGGGGAGAAAGGTGGCAGTGATAGTCAATGATGGGCAGCTTCTCGGAATAATTGTGGAACAGAATCTGCGCCGTTTCGGTGGAAAGAAGGAAATTTTCATCCATAAACTTCTTCATAGTGTATTCTCCTTTCGATGGCATAGTGCCTCAATTTACTATCTTAAATTATATCATACTTTCTCGCCGATTTCAACAATTTTAGCAAATTTTATCCTGTTTTTGCAATTGTGAAAAAATCCTTTACAAAACGCCTGTTATATGATATAATAAACTATCTATTTATGTTTACCTGCAGGAGGAAAAATGCAACTGAACAATTTTTCTCTGATATACCCCGATGCCCGCTCTCACGAGGAGCACTATCGCGGACATTCCGTGCCCAACATCGATATGTTCGTTCTTGAGGAGCTGGGCATGCCGGATCTGCTCGACCTGAGAAATAGCGAGCTTTCCGAATATTTCACCACCGATCCCGAGGTCATCACCTACCGTATGGAGACCTTTCGGGATATGTTGGATCACCCTTCCATCTCCGACACGCTGAACGGACTCATTCCCATCCTCGGCGATATTCTTGAGCTTCGCCGTCTGGAGAGCGACAGCGGTGATACCGACTCTTACCTTTCCAGCATCACCGAGATCGAGCTGTATATTTCTTGCATTGATCTCTTGAACTGCGGATTTGCGCCCATTCGTGACTCGCTGAAGAGCCGTGCCTTTTGCACCTTTGCCGACCGCATCCGCGAGCTTGCGGAAAGCGAGTACTATCGCGAGCTCAACCAGAAGCTGGCAGAGCTTACGGCGCGCGTTCGCGAGATCAAGAGCGTGACCATCGGTGTCAATCTGGACTCTCTTCTCCGCCCCAAGGAGGCCGGTGTGCTTTCTATCAACTCCGAATCCTTCCGTTCGGGAGACGTTTTGGAGAAGATCCTTCGTCTGAACTTTAAGGACGACGAATATACCTGCATCGCCAATCTCGTTCCCTTTGGAAAGAAGCAGAACGAAAACCAGAAGACGGCGTTGTCTCTCGCGTTCACGTCTGCTATCAATGACATTTATAAATCCTCGCTCCGTTCCTGGAAGAAGATCGTGCAAAGCTACGTGCTTGACAACACCAACTTCCTGCTGAACCTGCTCGGCGAGATCGAATTTACCGCCAAGGCCACTGAGGCTATGAGACGACTTCAGGAAAAGGGCTGTTCGCTCTGTACCCCCGATCTTCGTCCTATGGAGGAGCGTGCCTTCCGCACCGAAGCTCTTTACAACCCTTGTGTGGCACTTAAGATCGAAGACGATATCGTGCCCAACGACGTGGTCTTCGACGAAAACGCGACTATTTACGTGCTGACGGGCCCCAACCGCGGCGGAAAATCGGTCGTCACCTGCGCCATCGGTATTGCGCAGGCGATGCTTCAGCTGGGTATGTTCCTTCCCGCAAAAAGTGCGGTGATCAGCCCCGTTGACGGCATTTTCACCCATTTCCCGACGGGTGCCGAGGACACCATCGACAAGGGTCGACTTGGCGAGGAGTGCGCGCGACTTGACGAGATCTTTGACAGCGTTAGTGCTAACAGCCTTGTGCTGCTTGACGAATCCCTTTCCTCCACGGGCTCCTTTGAGGCGTCCTACATTGCCGCCGAGGTGCTGGGAGGTCTGAGCATGGTCGGTTGCCGTTGTCTCTTCTCTACCCACCTTCACGAGCTTGCCGCCGAGATCGACAACATCAACGCCAAGACCCGCGCCGAGGGCGGTGCGCCCATCGACACGCTTGTGGCGGGAATTGAGGAGGGCAAGCGATCCTTCCGCATCGTCCGTGCCAAGCCCGACGGAAAGAGCTATGCCCGTGACATTGCCAACAAGTACGGACTTTCTTACGAAAGCATCGTGAAAAAGATTCAAACCAAGAAAGAAAACTGAAAGGATACTACCATGGATAAGATTCTGAATCTCCTGGAAGAAAACGCGACCCTCACCCCGAAGCAGATTGCCGTTATGCTGGAAAAAGAGGAAGGCGATATCAAGAAGGCCATCCAGGCTTACGAAAAAGACGGCGTAATTCTCGGCTACAAGACCATCATTGACTGGGATAAAACCGACAAGGAATACGTAACCGCACTTATCGAGGTCAAGCTGACCCCTCAGAAGGATCGCGGCTTTGATAAGGTTGCCGAAAAGATCTACAACTATCCCGAGGTACAGAGCCTGTATCTGATGTCCGGCTCCTATGACCTTGCCGTATTTATCGAGGGCAGAACCATGAAGGAGGTCGCTTACTTTGTAGCACAGAAGCTGGCGCCCATTGACTCGGTTATGTCCACCGCCACCCACTTTGTGCTCCGCAAGTACAAGGACAAGGGTGTCATTTACGGCGCAATTGAAGAAGATTTAAGAGGAAACGCATTCTGATGATTGATTATAGTAAAGTTCTGTCTAAAACCGTCGTGGATCTCAAGCCGTCGGGAATCCGAAAATTCTTCGACCTGCTTGGCAATCTGAACGACGTAGTCGCTCTGACCGTAGGCCAGCCCGACTTCCCTACTCCCTGGCACGTCCGCGAGGCGGGTATCGAAAGCCTTGAGCAGGGCAAGACCTACTACACCTCAAACGCAGGTACCGAGGAGCTTCGCGCGGAGATTGCCGCATATATGAAGCGCCGCTTCGGTCTTGAATACGAGGGGCTCAGCGACACAATCGTTACGGTAGGCGGCTCCGAGGCTATCGACATTGCCATCCGCGCCATTGTAGAGCCCGGCGACGAGGTCATTATTCCCACCCCCTGCTTCGTTTGCTACGATCCCATCGTCCGTCTTGCAGGCGGCACGCCCGTCATCATCAACACCGAGCTGAAGGACGAATTCAAGCTGACCGCCGAGCAGCTGAAGGCGGCCATCACCCCCAAGACCAAGATGGTAGTCATTCCCTATCCCAACAACCCCACGGGCGCGATCCTTACCAAAAAGGAGCTTGAGGAGATCGCCGACGTGCTTCGCGATACCAATATCGTGGTACTGTCCGACGAGATCTACGCTGAAATGTCCTACGAGGGCCCTCACGTGTCCATCGCTTCTCTTCCCGATATGAAGGAGCGCACCATCGTGGTCAACGGCTTCTCCAAGGCTTACGCTATGACGGGTTGGCGTCTTGGCTTCCTCTGTGCGCCTCAACCCCTTGTGAAGCAGATGCTCAAGATCCACCAGTACGCCATTATGTGTGCTCCCACCACCGCCCAGCTTGCGGCCGTTGAGGCGCTTCGCAACGGCGACGACGATATCAAGATGATGACCGACGAGTACAACCGCCGCAGACGTTATATCTACGACGGACTTCGCTCCATCGGCATTGACGTATTTGAGCCCAAGGGCGCCTTCTACATCTTCCCCAATATCGGCGAGTTCGGTATGACGGGTGAGGCGTTCTGCGAGAAGCTTCTGTACGATTACAAGTGCGCAATCGTTCCCGGCGAGGCCTTCGGCGACTCGGGTGCAGGCTTTGCGCGTATCTCCTACGCCTACTCCATCAAGCACATCACCTCGGCTCTTGAGCGCATCGACGCCTTTGTGACCGACATCAAAAAAGGAAAAGCATAAGAAAAAAGCACTGCGAAAAAACCGCAGTGCTTCTCTTTTTAATATTCGTAAACCAGCATATTCCAGGAATGCTTGCGCAGGGTTACGGTGTTGCTGATCTCCTTCTTCGCGGGAGTAACGGTTGCCTGATCCTTGGTGTTGGTCGCCTTCAGATCGTCGGAATACAGCTCGATATGTTCGCGGAGGTGGGCATTCTCGTAACCGCCGAGATCCAGATCCAGCGTCATATCCTCCTCGGGCGAACGGTTGACGGCGAAGACCACAAGCTCGCGCTTTTCCGCGTTGTCGACCACCGAGGTGCAAAGATACGGGATCTCCCATTTATCCTTGGATTCATAGGTGTCGCTCGTCACCACCGTCTGAAGCGTTCTTCCGCGACCGTATCGGGAGGCGTACAGATAGGGATAGAAGATGGTCTGCACCCACGCGGCGCCGTCGTTCTCGGTCATGATGGGAGCGATGACGTTGACCAGCTGTGCCAGGCACGCCATTTTCACGCGGTCACAGTTGTTCTGCAGGGTCATCAGCATACAACCCACAAGAAGCGCGTCCTCAAAGTTATAGACCTCCTCAAGGAGGTGGGGCGCCTTCTGCCACTTTTCAACCGACTGTCCCATGGTGCGGTACCATACGTTCCACTCATCAAAGGAGATATTGACCGTCTTTTTCGAGCGCTTCTTGGCCTTGACCGCGTCGCACACGGCGGCGGCACTCTTGATATACCGATCCATTTCCTCAGATTTCGCCATAAAGCCCAGGAAATCGTTGGCGCGGTTGCCGTAATAGTTATGGAGCGAAATATAGTCCACGTAATCGTAGGCGTGCTCAAGCACCGTGCGCTCCCAATCCACAAAGGTCTGCATGCCGCAGTTGGAGCTACCGCTTGCCACAAGCTCGATGCTCGGGTCCACCCATTTCATGATCTTGGCGGTTTCAGTAGCAAGGCGGGCATATTCCTCAGCAGTCTTTGTGCCGATCTGCCAGCGACCGTCCATCTCGTTACCAAGGCACCAAACCTTGATGTCGAAAGGCTTCTCAAAGCCGTTTTCACGGCGAAGGTTCGCGTAATAGGTATCGGTCTCGGCATTACAATATTCAATGCAATTCTTGGCGTCCTCCGCACCGCGCGTGCCAAGATTGACCGCCATCATCACCTCGGTGCCTGCGCGCTTTGCCCACTCCTGAAATTCGTCAATACCCATTTCGTTGGTCTCAATGGTAAACCAGGCAAGGTCTTGCTTCCTTGGGCGCTTGCTCTTCTCTCCCGTTCCATCCTCCCAATGATAGCCCGAAACGAAGTTGCCGCCGGGATAGCGCACGATGGGAACGTCGATCTCACGGATCAGCTCCATCACGTCGCGGCGGAAGCCCATATCATCGGCGGTGGCGTGAGCCGGCTCATAGATGCCGTTGTACACCGCGCGGCCGATATGCTCGATGAACGAGCCATAGATTCGTTTATCGATCTCGCCTATGACAAAGTTTTTATTGATGATGATTTGTGCTTTCATAAAATCACCCCTTTCCTGTTTCATTATACGACGCTTGACAAATGGTTTTCAATGGCTTATAATGTTATTAAACTGATGCTTTGTGCTTTTTGGAGAACCGCTCATGAAAATCGTAAACGCAGGCTACCACTATACCCACCCATCCACCTTTTCTATTAGCAGACCAAATGGTTCGGGAGATTATATCCTATTGATCCTAAGAACCGAGGCCTATTTTATCATAGACGGAAAGAAGGAGCTCACTCCGCCAAACTCCGCGATATTTTTCAAAATCGGTACACCTCAGCTGTACGGTGCAACGGGAGAAAAATTTGCTAATGATTGGCTTCATATTGAGATGAACGATGCCGAGGAAAAAGATATCGAGGCACTTGGGGTTCCCTTCGATACCGTCATGTCCTTTGATAGCGTTGCCCCCTTTTCGGAAATAATCAAAAGCATTTTCTGCGAAAGATACTCCCAAAATCGATATAAGGAAGATTCCATGAAGCTGTATTTTGATCTTATGATACGGAAAATCGCCGAAAAGCTTTATGACCCGCATCCGCAAAAGGAAAATGCTTTTTACGGAACGCTCTGCAATCTGCAAAACGCCATTCGATTAAAGCCACAAAAAGCTTGGACAATCGAGGAAATCTGCCAAGAGATAAACATCAGCCGCTCCTATCTTCAGCACTTATATAAAAGCTTTTTCGGTGTTTCTATCACAACCGACATTCAGTACAGCCGCATAGAATATGCCAAGCATCTGCTGTCTAGCACCAACCTCACGGTATATAACGTTTCCGCCTCGTGCGGCTATCCGAGCGACGTGCATTTTATGCGCGTATTTAAGAAGGCAACCGGTATAACGCCCAGTCAATTCCGAACGGAATTCGGAATTCTTCAAAAAGAAATAGACGCGGGGAAAAACATGAATCCCTTCACAAAAAAACAATAAAAAAGACCGAACGAATTTCGTTCGGTCTTTTCCATATCACGTTCAGAACGCGATATGCTTCTCGATGTAGGACTTGAGGTCTGCGATCGGAATGCGAACCTGCTCCATGGTATCACGGTCACGAACGGTTACACAGTTGTCGGTCTCAGACTCGAAGTCGTAGGTGATACAAAGAGGAGTACCGATCTCGTCCTCACGGCGGTAACGCTTACCGATAGAACCGGTCTCGTCAAAGTCAACCATGAAGTACTTGGAAAGCTCCTCGTAAACCTCGCCTGCCTTCTCGGACAGCTTCTTGGAAAGAGGAAGAACTGCCGCCTTGAAGGGTGCAAGAGTGGGATGCAGGTGAAGGACAACGCGAACGTCGTTCTTCTCGGCATCAATTACCTCTTCGTCGTAAGCGTCAACAAGGAATGCAAGTGCTACGCGGTCTGCACCGAGAGAGGGCTCGATTACGTAAGGAACGTAGTGCTCGTTTGCCTCCTGATCGAAGTAGGTCATATCCTTGCCGCTGTGGGTCTGGTGCTGACCAAGGTCGTAGTCGGTTCTGTCGGCCACGCCCCAAAGCTCGCCCCATCCGAAGGGGAACAGGAACTCAAAGTCGGTGGTTGCCTTGGAGTAGAAGGCATGCTCCTCGGGATCGTGGTCACGAAGACGAAGGTTCTCGTCTCTCATACCAAGGTCAAGAAGCCACTGGTGGCAATAATCCTTCCAGTAGCTGAACCACTCAAGGTCGGTGCCGGGCTTGCAGAAGAACTCAAGCTCCATCTGCTCGAACTCACGGGTACGGACCACAAAGTTTCCGGGAGTGATCTCGTTACGGAAGGATTTTCCGATCTGCGCCACGCCAAAGGGCAGCTTCTTACGGGTGGTTCTCTGGGCGTTCTGGAAGTTTACAAAAATACCCTGCGCCGTCTCGGGACGGAGATACACGGTGTTCTTGGCGTCCTCGGTGACACCTTGGAAAGTCTTGAACATCAGATTGAACTGACGGATGTCGGTGAAATTGTGCTTGCCGCAGGTGGGGCAGGGGATGTTGTTATCCTCCACAAACGCCTTCATCTCATCCTGCGAAAACGCATCAATGGGCTTGTCGAGGGTAACGCCGTTTTCGGCAGTCCAATCCTCGATGAGCTTGTC
>JAZLBM010000200.1:0-4296 GCA_045613705.1 Eubacteriales bacterium
GATTTGATGAGTGCCATGTTATAATCTTTATATAAGTAATCACAAAAGTACGTTTTTTTGTCTAAATGACAAACTTTTTTCATGCCATGTCCTCCGATAAGCCTAAAAAAATATGGAGGCAAACAGGGTTGCCTCCATGAACTATCGCCAGCCGATGTAGTGAAGCTACTTCACCACTTCGATGATGGGTGCACTGGTGTCTTTTGCCACAACCTTACCATTGAGCTTGAATTTTCGTTTTAGCTTGACATTTTTAGGACCTTCGATAGCCGAAGCCTCTACGGTGATGACATCTCTAGTGCCATCAGGCCAATGGAGAGTAAGCGGCTCGTCATTAAAGGTGTCATGTCCTGTTAAATCGCCAAAGTAGAGTTGTGCCTTGCCATGCTCGACGAAATATTGCAGGCCGTGAATTTGGGCGATCAAGATGCGCGTTGTTTGTTGCATCTTAATTGTGTCAGCAGTATAGCTTTTGCCCATCCATTCGGCAGTGATGTCATGGTAATCAAAGCTGTTGGGGGTAGCGGGGTCAAGCAGGTTTTGTCCGTCGGCGTTAGATACAATGATGCGGATATACATAGGGCTAATATCCCATTCAAGATATTTTTTATTATCACTGTCACACGAGGTAAGTCCTGCAGCCATTACTATGGCTAATACGGCAAAAAAGAATTTCTGTTTTTTCATAATGATGTGATTTTTAGTGTTTGTTGGCAAAGGTATGTGATTTTTTAGATCTTCACGAGGGAAAATCCCTATTTTTTTAGGGGAAATTTCCTAAAAATGCGTATTTGAGGATTTTTCCCTTTGTTTTATCGCTCGTCATATACTGTTTAATTCTGTGTTTGCACAACTTGAAAATAGGTTGCGGTTCAGAAATGCTCAAATAAACTTAACTTTATTGACTCTCTGCCTCTCTCAGTAAAGAAAATGCAAGCATTTCTCTACTTTCGTTCGTTGAGATTTGCGTTTTCGCTCGCCTTGACTTCGTCTTTTTCCTTTTCGCTCGCCTTGACTTCGTCTTTTTCCTTTTCGCTCGCTGTAAGAATTCAAGCGAACTTGATTCTTGCTCGCTCATGCGTCAGTTGCACTATTTTTAATCTGCTACGCAGCTTGAAGATAGGCTTTAACGACCTTGTCGTACTCCTTGGTGCCGATAAACCGGCAGTCGTCGCAACCGACGCTTTCATACCGCGTCGGCGGAAAAAGTCAAAACAAGTTTTGTTTTTTCTCTCGGCTTGCACTATCTTTAATCTGTGTTATAACAGCTTGAAAATAGGCTGCGGCTCGGAAAACTACAAATAAATTTGCGTTTTCGCTCGCCTTGCACTATTTTTGTCGTAGTTAAAATTTGTATTGTGGATATTGTCATTACATATGTAGATGGACTTGATCCTGCATGGCAAAAGGATTATGAGCAGTACACCAATCAGCCGGTGCTGGAGAAGCGCTTTCGCGATTGGGGTACATTGCCCTTTTTGTTCCGTGGCATAGCAGAGAATATGCCATTCATCCGTAAGGTGCATCTTGTAGTTTCACACGACAGCCAAGTGCCTGCATGGATAAATCGTGAGCAGGTACATGTCGTGCTGCATCAGGATATCATTCCTCAAGAATTCCTTCCTACGTTCAACAGTACGGCCATTGAGATGTTTCTGCATCGGATTGACGGTTTGGATGAAGAGTTTCTGTATTTTAATGATGACATGTATCCCATGTTGGAGTGCAGACCCGAAGACTTCTTCCGTGATGGAAAGGGTGTTATCGGTATGAGTTCTCATTTCTGGCCCTCTAATATGTATAAGACACATTGCCGGAATTCATACCGCGCAGCATGTCAGGCAATAGGGAAGAATCCGGGTGTGTGTTTCTTGCGCCCCCAACATATCTGTTCCCCTATGCTGAAGAGCAAATGCGAAGAACTGTATGGCCGCTTGCAGGAACAAATCGAAGCCTCGGTGACCCGTGTGCGCGGTAATGGCAATCTGAACCAGTACCTGTATCTTGACTATATTTATCTGGGAGGAAGAATTGTCAATAAGCGTCAGCCAAAAAAGCATTTCTCCTTAGGGGTCGCATCAGCCAAGAGCCTGTGTCAGTTTATCATGCATCCCACCCATAAACTGGCGTGTATCAATGATGTGCAGCTTAGCGAAGAGCGTTATACCGAACTGAAGAGGGCGATGCTCCATGCCTTTAATCAACGATTCCCCCAAAAATCAAAATTTGAAGTATGACCATAGACGCCGTTATTACTTGGGTTGATGGTGACGACCCTCTACATCGAGCAAAGCGAATTCAGCACGGAGGGCAGGAGCTCCGTGAGAATGAGGATATTGCGGGAAGCACCCGATTCAGTAATCTTGGCGAAATCTACTACTGCATAGCCTCGTTGAACCGATTTGCTCCATGGCTGCATAAGATATACATTGTGACCGACGAGCAGGATCCTTGTGTTGATGATTTCTTGCAAAAGCATTTCCCGGACGGACATATCCCGGTGGAGGTCATTGATCACAAAGTCATTTTTCGTGACTATGAGCAATATCTGCCGACCTTCAATTCTATTGCCATAGAAACCATGACATGGCGGATTCCGGGGCTGAGCGAACACTATATAGAGTTCAATGACGATCTGTTGCTGGCATCTCCGGTAAGCCCCGAAGATTTCTTCTTGCCCGATGGCTCGTCGGTATGCTATGCTACGCGCTGCAGCATGCTCTGGACGAAATTTACCCGCATGCTCAAGCCTCAGAAGAACGGACAAAAGCGGGTGACGTTCAAGGGAAGCATGTATAATGCAGCCGTTATTGCCGGTAGGCGTTTCTCTTACTTGAAGTTGGCTCATACGCCCAAGGCCTTGCGCAAGAGCTCCCACGAAAAATACTTTTCGGTTCATCTTGACCATATGCTGAAGAATATAGGCCATCGTTTCCGTCATGCAGAGCAGTTTACCTCCCAAGAGTTGCAATACCTTCTATTGGAGTCTGAGGGTAGGGTGCAGATACGTCCGGTGGACGGACATCTTTTCTTCCTTCAACCTAAAGGCCGTAAGGGGTATGTCGCCCAGAAGATGGACCGGCTCTTTCAAATGAAGAACTGCAAGTTCTGCTGTTTCAACTCGTTGGATAAGGCCACGGCAGAGGAACGGGAGCAAATCACGGCCTGGATAAACGAACGGCTAGGTCTATAGTTCGAAAGAGGACTTGACGGGAAATTCGTTCTCTAGGAATCTGCGTACACGTTCGCGGCACTCATCATTGGCCTCCTCGCCATCGTTCAAGCAATAGAGCGAAGGATTGTATCTGTTCAGTACAGCGCGGATGTCCGGCACGGTAATGGCTATTCTGCGGGAATCATAGGTAAACTTGTTTCGCAGAATGCTTGTCAGCTTGTCGGCCAGAGATGTCGAGCGGTTGTATCTTCCCATAAGGCGTAGTTCGCCAGCCCCTATGGCCAAGGTGTAGTAGGATACTGCAACCCGCTGAAAGTCCTTTTCGCTGCGAATATGCCGGTGGGTTGTCTCGTTTACCTCCTCTTCGAATATCTTTTTGCAGGCCTTGAAGTCGCTTTTCCGATAAGCGTCGATGTTGTGGTGCGGAATGTGTTTGATGAGTTTGCCAAACTGTCTCTCAATGGCACGTTGTGCCCTCTCCACCGTTTTCAGGTACAACGATATCCTGCGCTTACTGCTTGTCCATTTCTTTAGTCTCACGATGGGTTCTCCCTTGGAGTTGAAGAAGAAGTCCGGACCTACCTCACGCCCGATAAAGGTGTCATCATTGGCAAGGAGAAAGTGTTCCGACAGTCCGGGGATGTTGTCGATGCACCACTCTATGGCAGGCGAACTGAACGAGGGGAGCGCCTCGCGTGGCATGATCTCCGTGTGGTCGACGATGCTGATGCGCTCGTCCGTGAGGTCAATCCATGCGGGTACCTGTCCGTCGGTGACGATGTAGATATGGTGTATCCAGGGAGCAAACCGCTCTATCGAGCGCAGCGAATACTTCAGTTCGTCATTGTCCACGAAGCGTGCCTCGGCAAGCGCTTCGCCCGCATCATAGGGCATACCACGCTCGAAAGCCTCTTTCTTGGCTCTCCACACGGGGTCGTTACCGTCGACCCATAAGTATACGATGTCGATATTCATGGTGTGTTCGTACAGCTTCTTGTAGAATTTTGCGACAAAGGTACGATTAAATTTGTTTTTTCGCCTGCGTTACACTAATTTTGTGTCGGATTTAATATGCAATATTTTGTTTAACTCTATAAAAAGAAAAAGATTATGAAGTTTTT
>JAZLBM010000201.1:0-2467 GCA_045613705.1 Eubacteriales bacterium
CTTGTCAATGCCGCGGCTGTTCTTGACGGAAACGGTGTCGCGATAGAGGAACACCTCAAGGGCGTTGATAGAGCCGCCCTCGTAGCTGTCTGCCGCGAAGACCGCATCGGCGATAGCCGTCACAAGGTCTGCCACGTTGTAATTCTTGAAATTGGAGTCTGCCTCGGCGGTAAGCGTCTCGTCTGCGGGAAGCGCATAGGGCTCATTGGCCGCAAGGCTTGCCTTGTTGCAGGCCGCCTCGATCTCGCGGCGGATATCATCGTCGCCGTAGGAGGCATAAACCGAGAAGGTAGCATCACCGAGCGTTCCCTCACCTGCCACGAATACCGTAACCTTCAGGTCGGTGGTGTCGGTGCTTCTCACCGTCTCAAGGCTCTTATGCACGAAGAACAGCTCGTGAGACTCGGTTGCCGTCACGTTGATGCGATAGTCGGCCACCCTTTTATTTTCTTTTAACAATGCAATGATACGGTTTGTCATGCCAGCTTCACCCTCACTTTCAGGGCAGGTCCGCCGTCGGATACCCGCACCCATTCTTTATAGCCCTTGCCGCAGGAGCCCGAGCCGATGACCTTAAAGTCGTCGGATACCATAGAGATAGACTTGAGAAGCTCGGGAACGCTACCCGACATGACCACGGGGGAAACGTAGTTGTCGGTCAGCTTGCCGTCCACGATCTCGATGCCATACTCGGCGGTACACTGGATCTGCCAGTTCTTGGGATCCTCCATACCGTTGTTGGTCTCAAACAGCATATAGCCGTGCTTGATGGAGGCGATCATATCCTCCAGCTTGTCCGTACCGGGACAGAAGAAGGTGTTGGTCATACGGGAGTATGCCTTTCTCTTGTAGGACTGGCGGCGTCCGTTACCCGTGGGAACGGTGCCAAGCTCGGTGGCAGAGACAAGGTCGGAGATGCCTGCCACAAGAATGCCGTCCTTGATGATCTGGGTGTCGCCCGCAAGCACGCCGTCGTCGTCGAAGAAGTAGGAAGCGGTGGAGAAGGCGGATGCCGCGCCGTCACGCATATTGCAGATGGGAGACGCCACGTACTCGCCCACAAACTGCTTGGCAAGGGCGCGATCCTTGACGAACTGATCCATCTCCACACCGTGACCGAAGGCCTCGTGAGCAATGAGACCCGAGATGGAGGCGTCGGTAATCACGTCGTATACACCGGGCACGATGGGCTTGGCGGTGGCAAGCTTCTTGACCTTTTCCACAAGCACGGGAACGAGAGCGGGCATACCGTCCATTGCCTCTTTCATCAGATTGGAATAGGTGCCCTCGCGTGCCATAACCATCTTTTCGCCGTCGCGGAAAACGGCAAATGCCATCACGTTGACCCAGGAATAGAACTGGTCAAGCTCGCGGTTGCCCGAAATGAAAAGCTTGGACACGGTGAAAGGCAGAATGCGAACGGTGGCGTTGACGATGCGCTCGTCGGCGGCAAGGATCTCGTCGCGGATGCCCTTGGCAAAGGCGAGGATCTGCTCCTCGGTGTAGTCCTCAAAGTCGCACTCGCGGGAGAAGGACTTGACAAGGGGCTCGTCGCTCACAGCGTTCACCTCGATCTGGCGGTCGACCATAGAAGCCGCGGGGGTAACTGCCGCCACGATCTTCGCGGCGAGCGCACGGGCGTCCCCGCGCACGTCGTCAAGGGAGTATTCGAAGAAGGCGCGACCGTCGTGCATCTTAACGACGAAGCCGCATTCCGTCATAGAGCCCTCGCTGACGTCGGTCATTTTGCGGTTGGCAAGAATGGTGGTGGACTTCACGTCCGCGCCCAGAATGCCAACGTAGGAATAGGTCTTGGATAACTCGCGCACAAGGGCGTGACAGTCCTCGCGCCGCGAATTGAGAAATTCGGAAAATGCCATAATTTCCTCCTTTATGTGAATGATATTGGTTATTAAATTGATGCTTATCGCGCTGGCGCGCGAAGTGCAGAATGCAGAGTGCAGAATGCAGAGTGCAGAGTTAAAAATTGGTGTTTGTCGGTGTGTTACGGCTACGCAATAACGAACGAACACCTGGTAGGGGAGGGGCTTGCTCCTCCCGCCACAAACGATTAAATACATTTTGCAATAGATCGTATAAATTAAGGGTTCTGCCTCTATCCAAAGCAAAATCTTTTCCTTTGTTTTCGGGAGGAGCAAGCCCCTCCCCTACCGAGTTTGTGCGTATATTAAACCCACCGATAAACCAAAATTTGAACATCTAACTCATTGTATCACAAGCGCGCAAAAAAAGCAAGGGAAACCCTTGCTTTTCTCGTTTAGCTCTCCAGCTGCTTGCCGAGGAAGCCGGCGGCGGTCATAATGAGCTTGCCCTCCACGTCACCGCCAACGGCGGCGTGGGGCTTGCCCCTGTCCATGTCGGACACCGACGCCACGCACCCCACGATGTCGCCCCCGCTGATAATGGGCATGACACAGCTGACGAAATGGGAGCCGCCGTCGCGAAT
>JAZLBM010000202.1:0-2659 GCA_045613705.1 Eubacteriales bacterium
GAAGCGGGTGGAGGAGCCCGCGCAACAAAATCTTTTGCGCCTTGATATGGCGAGTGCTAATCGCTCATCTCGCAGGCTCCTTCCGTCACACTCCGTGTGCCACCTCCCTCTCGGAGGGAGGCCTTAAATGTGCCGACGAACTCACCTATAAATCAAAATTTGAAATCATTTTTCACTTTTCATTTTTTTGTCCAAGGAGAAAGCAAATGAACGAATTTGAGACGTATGAATACGTGGTAAAACAGAAAAATATGGGCAAGATGCGCCTGAAGAAGGGACTTTTTGTGTTCGGATACGCCCTTTTCGTCGCCGTGATGATGTCGGTGGCGGTGGTGACCCGTCTCGGCGCGCCTATCGTGGCGCTGACGCCCTTCGGGCTTGCCCTCATCATCTTCCTTACCTGGCGCTACACCTCGGTGGAATTCGAATATTCCATCACCTCGGGCGAGATGACCGTCTCCAAGATCTTCGGCGGCAGAACGCGCCGCGAGCTGATCAGCTTCCGCCTTCGCGACTGCCATAGGATCGCTCCCGCAAGCGAGGACGCATCCGCCTTCCGCGCCGACGAAACGGTGTCCGCACTGTCCCGACCCGACGCGCCCGACGCCTATTTCGCCGCCCTTGAGGACGCGGACGGAAAAAAGTCCGTTGTCTACTTCGAGGCCACCCAAAAGGCGCTCCGCATCTGCCACTTCTACAACGCGGCGGCAACCACCCTCACCAAGGTTAGCAAATGATGAAGCCGCTGGTCTTTCACATCGACGTCAACAGCGCCTTCCTTTCCTGGGAAGCGGCGCGACGGGTGAGGAACGGGGAGGAGGATCTTCGTCTCATCCCTTCGGCGGTGGGCGGCGACCGCGAGAAGCGCACGGGCGTGATCCTCGCCAAGTCCATCCCTGCCAAGGCCTATGGCATCAACACCGGCGAGCCCGTTTCTATGGCACTTCGCAAATGCCCACACCTTGTCATCGCCAAGCCGGATTTTCGGCTCTACGAGGCGTCCTCCAAGGCCTTTATGGACATCTGCCGCGCCTACGCCCCCGTGGTTGAAAAGTATTCCATCGACGAGTGCTTTCTCGATATGAGCGGCACCGAGCGCGTCTATCCCGACCCCATTGCCACCGCCCACGAGATCAAGGATCGCATCAAGGCGGAGCTGGGCTTTACCGTCAACGTGGGCATCGGCCCCAACAAGCTGCTTGCCAAGATGGCCGGCGATTTCAAAAAGCCCGACCTCGTACACACCCTTTTTGCGGAGGAAATTGAGACCAAAATGTGGCCTTTGCCCGTCCGCGAGCTGTTTACCGTGGGTCGCGCCACCGCCGAGCGGCTGGAAAAGACCAATATCAAGACCATCGGCGCCCTTGCCACCGTCAGCGAAAGCTGGCTTCGCTCCTATCTTGGGGAGAAGCAGGGCGAGCATCTGCACCGATTTGCCAACGGCATCGACGATTCTCCGATACTTGCCGAGCCCGAGCGCGCCAAGGGATATAGCAATTCCATCACCCTGGAGGAGGACGTGACCAGCGATGTTCAGGCGCATAAGATCCTCCTGGCTCTTGCCGACAGCGTCACCTCCCGTATGCGTGCCGACGGCGCACGAGCCTATTGCGTGTCGGTGACCATCCGCGGCAACGATTTTCGCGACCGCTCCCATCAAAAGCGGCTTGACACCGCCACCGACATCACCGACGAGGTGTATACCGTGGCCAAGCGCCTGTTTGCGGAGCTTTGGGACAGACGAACCCCCCTGCGCCTTATGGGTCTTTCCATGACGGGCGTGGCCACCGAGGGTGAGGAGCAGATGAGCCTCTTTGTGGACGAAAAGAAGGAACGCGCACGCGCCATCGACCGCGCCGTGGACAGCATTCGGGGGAAATACGGCTCCGCCACCATCAGCCGCGGCACGACGATCGACGCCGACCGCCGCATCGGCCGCAAGCACAAGGCGCAAATTGCGGAGAAAAACGAAGGATCCACAGAGCAAAATCGTGCAAAAGAGGAAAGATAAAGAAAAATATAAAAATTTCCCCCGTGAAACGTCATCACCGGGGGTTATTATTGATGTTTATCGGGCCGAAGCGCGAGGGCAGAGTGAAGAGTGCAGAATGCAGAGTGCAGAATGCAGAGTTGAAAATTGAAAGTGGAAAATTGAAAATTAAGGTAGAAAACGCTACGCGTTTTCAAATATAAATTGATGTTTAGCGGTGAGTTCGCAGTTGCTCTGCCAGGCTCCCTCCGGGAGGGGGCTCCCGCGAAGCGGGTGGAGGAGCCCGCGCAACAAAATTTTTTGCGCCTTGATATAGCGAGTGCTAATCGCTCATCTCGCAGGCTCCTTCCGTCACACTCCGTGTGCCACCTCCCTCTCGGAGGGAGGCCTTAAATGTGTCGACGAACACACCGATAAATCAAAATTTGAAGATGAATTGATGTTTATCGGTGTGTTCGCACAAACAAAATGGTGCGAACCGTACCTTGTAGGGCGGTGCCTTGGTGCCGCCGAAAATGTGCGGTTTACCGGTTGTTACGGCGGGAGCAAGCCCCCGCCCTACGGGTTTGTGCGTATATTAAACCCACCGATAAATCAAAATTTGAAGGACAAATTGATGTTTGTCGGTCTGTTCATGGCGAGCGAATAGCCTCCCTCCGAGAGGGAGGT
>JAZLBM010000203.1:0-3232 GCA_045613705.1 Eubacteriales bacterium
ACGTTGGTCTTATCATTCCCGGTATTGCGCCTCTGCGCGATACCTTCTGGGGCAAATGGCTCTGGCAGAACGAAAAAATGTTCGTTGAGCTGAAGGATTTTATGGACGAGATCCATAAGACGGGCGCAAAGCTCTTCATTCTGCTGACCGCAGGCATGGGTCGCTCCTGGGCCATCACCGAGCTTGTGGCACCTCTTCACAAGAATAAGCTCACCCGTGCCCTTGTCAAGCCCATTATCGATACCTCTCACGAGCTGGCGTCTCCCTCTCCCCAGCCCTCTCGCTGGGCACACGACATCGAGTGCCCCGAGATGACCAAGGAGCAGATCCACGAGATCATCGAGGCCTTTGCCAAGACCGCAAAGCTCTGCCGCGACGCGGGCGTTGACGGCGTGGAGGTGCACGCGGTGCACGAGGGCTATCTGCTCGACCAGTTTGCCATTGAGTTTTTCAACAAGCGTACCGACGAATACGGCGGAAGCTTTGAGAACCGCTACCGCTTTGCCGCCGAGGTGGTCAAGGCCATTAAGGAGGCCTGTGGCGCCGACTATCCCGTATCCCTTCGCTACTCCGTAGAGTCCAAGATGAAGGGCTTCTGCGAGGGCGCAATGCCCGGCGAGGACTACGTTGAGGTAGGACGTAATATGGAGGAATCCGAGCGCGCGGCAAAGTACCTGCAGGATGCGGGCTATGACATGCTCAACGCCGATAACGGAACCTACGACTCCTGGTACTGGGCACATCCCCCGATGTATATGCCCGAGAACTGTAACCTTGAGGACGTAGCGCACATCAAGAAGTTCGTGGATATTCCCGTGGTCTGCGCAGGACGTATGGACGCCGAGGTGGGCGCCCGTGCCGTTGCCGAGGGTCGCATCGACGCCATCGGCGTGGCGCGCCAGTTCCTTGCGGACGGCGAGTGGATCACCAAGATGATCGAGGACAGAGTAGAGGACATCAAGCCCTGTATCTGCTGTCACGCGGGCTGCTTCAACTTCTCCTCCTCGAAGGGTCACGCCAACACCCAGGATCTCACCGATACCATGGGTCTTGCCCGTTGCGCGCTGAATCCCGAGACGATGCAGTCCAAGAAATATCGCGTAGCACCCGCCAAGAAAAAGAAGAAGATCGCCGTCATCGGCGGCGGTATCGGCGGTATGGAGGCGGCTATCCTCTTGGCCAAGCGCGGACACGAGGTCACCCTCTACGAGAAGACCGACAGCCTTGGCGGCGTATTCGTGGCGGCATCCGCCCCCTCCTTCAAGGAGAAGGACAGAGCGCTTATCGCCTGGTACGTCCGTGGGCTGCAGAAATATCCCATTACCGTACGTATGAACACCGAGATCAAGGACGTAAAGGCGCTTGACGCCGACGAGATCATCGTGGCAACGGGTGCGGTGGCCAAGCGCATCCCCGTAAAGGGCGCAGAGACCGCTATTGAGGCCATTGATTACCTCCTTGGTAACCGAGAGGTTGGTGAGACGGTTGCCATCATCGGCGGCGGTCTGACGGGCTGTGAGATCGCGTACGACCTCTATCTCAAGGGCAAGAAGCCTGTGATCGTGGAGATGCAGGATGACCTGATCACCACCCCCGGCATCTGCCTTGCCAACACCTCCTATCTCCGTGATTTCTTCAAAACCAACAACGTGCCCGTATACCTTGAGACGGCGCTTTCCGAGATCGGAGAGGGAAGCGTGACGCTTAAGGATAAGGAGGGCAATGCCTTCACCGTAGCCGCCGACTCGGTGGTGCTTTCGGTTGGTTACAATCCCGCACCTCTTACCAAGAAGAGCCGCCACGTGCACGTCATCGGTGACGCCGCCTCCGTGGGCAACCTCCGCACCGTGATCTGGGGTGCTTGGGACGTGGCAATGAAGCTGTAAAGACGAAAGGAGAAGCGCAATGATACTGACAAAAGAACAACAGGCCATCCTTGACGGCGAGAAGGGCGAGACACTGGCCAAGGTTATGAAGACCCTCGTGATGTACGGCGATGCCTTCGAGGCAGAGAAGCTGGTGCCCATCACCTCCGAATATAACCACCTTGTGACCTCTTTTGGTCTCAAGGTCATGTCTCCCGTATACGACCTGATGCAGAAGCTTCTTGACGCGGGCGTTTGCTCCGAGCAGAAGTTCTCCGTAGACCCCAGACCTCTGGATAAGAACGTTCCCGCAAACCTCCTGCAGAACCTTGTTTTCAACAAGTTTATGTACTGCAAGCAGGACTTTTACGAGAAGCAGCTGGAGAAGCTTGGTCTGATGGACAAGAACGCCTTCACCTGCACCTGCTATATGGACGAGGTTGGCAATAAGCCCAAGAAGGGCGACGTGCTCTCCTGGGCAGAATCCTCCGCCGTCGTATACGCCAACTCGGTGCTTGGCGCAAGATGTAACCGCAACTCGGGTATTATCGATATTATGGGCTCCATCGTGGGCTACGTTCCTTATTTCGGACTTCTCACCGACGAGGGCAGAAAGGCCACCTGGGTGGTCAAGATCAACACCACAAAGAAGCCCGAGGCGCAGCTCCTCGGCTCTGCTATCGGTATGAAGGTGATGGAAGACGTTCCTTACGTTGTAGGACTTGACAAGTGGATCGGCAACGAGCTGACCGACGAGGCTTGCTCCTATCTGAAGGACTTCGGCGCGGCCACCGCCTCCAACGGCGCGGTAGGTCTTTACCACATCGCGGGCTTGACCCCCGAGGCGAAGGAATTGGGCGAGAGCCTGATCGCAGAGGGCGCGCGCGAGTACGTTATCGACGACGCCGAGCTTCAGCGCGTGCAGGATAACTATCCCGTCATCTGGAAGAATCCCGACGCGGCTCCCAAGCTTTGCTTCGTGGGTTGTCCTCACCTGTCCTTGGCGCAGCTGAAGGATTGGACGGTCAAGATCGAGCAGGGGCTTGCCGCAAACGGCAAGAAGAAGGTGACTATGCCTACGGTGTTCACCGCATCCCCCGGCGTGCTTGAGGCCTTCGAGAAGACCGAATACGCCGCAAGACTGAAGGCAACGGGCGTTATCACCTCCTACATCTGTCCTCTGATGTATATGAATAACCCCCTTTGCAAGAAGATGCCCGTCATCACCTCGTCCAATAAGCTCCGCACCTATACAAGCGCGAGATATTATACCGACGGCGAGATACTCAAAACCATTACGGGAGGAGAAAAGGCATGAAACAGTTTCAAGGAAGAGTGGTAACCCCCGGTGAGGTAACCGCCGAGGC
>JAZLBM010000204.1:0-4218 GCA_045613705.1 Eubacteriales bacterium
CCGTGTGCAAATTTCGTGTGGCGGGTATTACGGTTACGTTTTTAGCTGTTGCCATTTTGCTTACTCCTTTCTTTTGTTTTCTTACCGACCGCTGCCCTCATCTCGGGAGTCCAACTTTCCGAGCGTGAGCGGTCTTTCCATCGTTTAACGATTGTTTCTCCGTTTGAAAGGGAGAATATCAAGGTGTTATCTTTGTCGGCTGTAATTGCCGTTATTTTACTGAAATCATCAATCTCGGCGGCAAGTGCCATCAAAGTCGGTTCGGGGATGGCTTTCGACGGGCAGGCTTTCTTACCGAGGGTATTGTAGGTGGCGCATATCCATACGGGGCCCGTTTTCGTTACCTTTCTGCGGTAGTGCTTTCCGCATCCGGCGCAGGTTATAAGTCCTGTGAAAGGGTATTCAGTTTTCGTTTGTGGCTTTGAGAACCGCTCCGCCCGTTTTTCCATTTCCAGTTGTACCAAGTTATACGTACCGATATCGATGATCGGCTCGTGGGTATTCTCTGCGTGGTACTGCGGAAGTTCTCCGCGATTTATAAGGGTGCGTTTTGTAAGGTGGTTCTCGCGGAATTTTGTTTGAAGCAGAAGGTTGCCCGTGTAAGCGTAGTTGCGAAGGATTCGGCTTACCGCACTTTGGTGCCAGGTGCAGCCTTGCTGCGTGAGAACCCCTTCTTCGTTGAGCCGTTTCATAATGGCGGCAACACCCTTGCCGTCAAGGTAGTCACGAAAGATGGAGCGAACCACCTCTGCCTCTTCGGGAACGATGACATATTTCTCACCATCGTAGCGGTAACCCATCATAAAACCTCGCCAGGGTTTTCCGTTTTGGAACTGTTGTCGCACCCGCCACTTTTGATTCTCGCTGGCGGAGAGGCTTTCTTCCTGGGCATAGCTTGCGAGGATGGTCAGCATCAATTCACCGTCCGAGGTGGTGGAGTGAATATTTTGCTCTTCAAAGTAAACATCCACACCCAGGTTCTTTAGTTCCCTTACGGTTTCGAGTAAGGTCAGCGTATTCCTTGCGAAGCGCGAAACGGACTTGGTTAAAATCATATCCACCTTTCCGTTTCGGCAATCTGCAAGGAGCCTTTGAAAGTTTTCTCGATTATCTTTTGTGCCGGTCAGAGCTTCATCGGCGTATACACCTGCGTACTCCCATCCGCCGTGGTTCTGTATCAATTTGCTGTAATAACTCACCTGAGCGGAAAGTGAGTGGAGCATCGCATCCTTGCCGGAGGATACTCTGGCGTATGCCGCCACCCGTTTTGCTCTCGGCAATTCCGTTTTTGCAAAACGAGTCTGTGTAACGATCCTTTCCAATACATTTACCTCCTTTGTATCAATTAAGGTCACTACATATTCGCTCTAAACGGCGGATATATCAAGCGGATTCCGCAAATATACTACCCGAAGATAATCCGTATTTACAGGACAGCATTGTCGATAACTTACAATACTCTTTTTCGGTAAAAATGCCGTCCTCCGCAAGGCTTTTGAGCAGAGCCAGGGAGGTTCGGTATAGCATCATATTTTCGGCTGCGTATTTATCCTGCTTGTCTTGACGCAACATAGCAGGCACGGCTGCAGTATTTTCTGTTTTTGTTACCATAGCACTCAAACTCCTTTCCGCAGTATTCGCAGGTGAGATTATAGTAGGCTTTGCGATTCACCGAGTCCCGGTGGGTGTTCCACCACAGCATTCGGCAAGCATCCGAACAGAACTTTTTCTCTCGGCGTTTTTCTGTTTGAAGCACGGGCTTACCGCAGTTCTTGCAAAGCTTGGTGTTTGGTATCTCCGGGTATCTGTGAATGTGAGCACGCACGGTCCCGGCAGATAAACCTAAAGTGGCGGCGATTACAGAAGGGCTATGCCCCTCAAGCCGCATATTGTTAATGGCAATTTTGTTTTGTAGTGTCATGGCATATCTCCTTCCTATGACTACAAGTGCAAGGGAGAGCGACCCGAAAGCCGCCCTCCCACACAACCTTATTCCTTATCACTCTTGACCTTAAGCATCTTTACCGCTTCGGGAAAAACGAGTTTTGCATCTACTCGTTCGGTGGTGATAAATGCAACCTGCCCGTGATCAGCGTAACGCTCTACCAGGCGTTTAATGACTCTCTTGCCTCGGTCACCGATCCAGTAGTAACTGAAGTCACCGAACATTACCGGAATGCTACCGGGGGTGACATCATCCATATGGTTACAAATGTAGACGGGATAGCCGAACAGTTTCTTAGGCATTTCCTCTTCAAGTCCGTTACTCCAGATAGGATTGCCACGATAATGGCGCAGTTGACCGAGTCTGCAATATGCATCGTTGGACATAATCCACACCGCATTTTTTCGGTACGGCTCTGCCAAAGAAAATTCCATATCGACCAAGTCATCCGCACTTATTCTTCCGATTTCATCCGTGATTTTACCGACGGATGCCTGATGGATAAGGCCAATAGGCTTTCCGTTTCCGTCTCCGCGAATAAAGGCAGATTCCTCAGCATTTCCAATTCGATGCGCAAAGGCTTCCTCGATATATTTTTCAAGGTCTACGCCACCATCCTCAAGCAGTTCATCAGAAACGAGAATTGAACTGCCGAGCTTATACGCATCGATCTCGATTTCACCGAATTCAGCTTCGCAAAACGTGTATGGCTCGTTTTCCGGCATCCAGCTTGCGTTTTCACCTCCCAAAGAAACGGGAATGGTCAGTTTCTGCGTTGTAGGAACGATGGTGGCAATTTGACGAAGGACATTCTTTTGCTTTAACGCCTGCACAAGCCTATCGTCATAAGTATCGGGAACAAGGTAGCCGCCCGAACCGTCGCTACCTTCCTTTAATGCATTCTGGGGCATACCGGTGTGCATAGTTTCCCAGAAAGCGGTATTGTATGCCTCGGCCTTTTTCTTGGCTTCGGCGGTTGTATCTGCCTGCTTTTTAGCAGTATTGCCGGACAATTCGTCCAGACGGGATTTAAGTTCTTCATAGGTTCTTGCTGTTTTCATATGGTTAATTCCTCCATTATTTTTGATTAGTTGATGTTGGGGTTAATACCCCGTTTGATTTTGCGATTTTTTACGTGAGACCCCACGCCCGTTGCATAAGTAAAAAGCTGTGGAGATTTCGATACCCCCCAGGGGGGTCTAAATCTCTACGACTATGACTCCGGGCAACGGCCCAGGGGTCGCGTGCAAAAATTCGCATAAGTTTTAGAGGGAATAGCCCCCCGAAGTTATCTGCATCAAACCTGCGGACGCTCGTACCTGAGTTCTCCGAGGTTCTTTTCCGTAGCGGCACCGGTGCGACAAAGCTCACAAGTGTAATCGTAGAGCCTGTTTATCACATTACCGATTTCCGAGAATGGTACTTCCTTTATGCACGTAACCGTGAACGCACTCCCGTACCACAAAAAGATGACGGCTTTTCTACGTTTGCTTGTGGTGTGCGTTCCACTAACCTCTACATTAAATCCGTTGCCGAAGTCACGGTAAATGCATCGTTCTACGTCAATGCGAAGAATACGACACCCATTGCCGATTTCGCGGCAGAGTTTGTCTTGGGCATAATCCTTTTTGGTTTTGAACATACTTCCACCTCCTTCTGTTATTTTTTTCTTTTGTCCTTTTTCGTCACATATATCATAACAACGGCGCTATAAGACTCCACCGAAGGGGTTCTTGAAACGGGCGTTGCAATACTCGAAAATTTGGCTGAAGTTGTCGAATGTTTTGCTTTGGTTTTCATATAGCAAATGCCACCTGGGATCAGCGGGATAATTACCGTATGCTACGGTGACACTACCTTCTTTCAGCGGTATGACCTTTACTGCGGTGTACCGCTTTGCATCAATATCTGCCATATCCTTTTCTCCTTCCAATATTTATGTCCTTTTTGTCACGCTGTCCGTATGCGTGGGAGTGTGGGTAAACATCCGTATATAGAAAGTAGTAGTTTAACGATTACTTTTTCTATATTTTTCTTTATTCCCATACTTTGGGGACAAAGGGACATAAAGGACAAAACTCGTTTACGATGCTTTTTCATAAAGATAAGGATTGACAAGATAGGCTTGACCCATAGGTCTGCCTTTATTGTTTTGGGAATCACTTGGTTTAGGGGCAATGTATCCGTATTCGGTCAAGTGGTTCAGTACCGGCTGTACTTCATCGGCTGTTTTGAAACTGCGGCAGAGTCGCATAATGTCACGACGGGTAAAC
>JAZLBM010000205.1:0-3963 GCA_045613705.1 Eubacteriales bacterium
AAAAGCGGAGGCAAATGCCTCCGCTTTTTGCTTTATCTCCCCGCATAAGTATTTCCGCTATAAGGAGCAGTTCTGTGCCCTCACTAGTGAACAGAAAGGGGAACGCTAAGGACAACATGTAGAGATCCGTTGTTTTTCAAAAAGGGTGGGCAAATTCTACTTGCCAAAATAGAACAAGTGTTCTATAATATGGGTCGTGTGAAGGGTGCAGAACGGTGGTGAGATCGATGGGAAGGAACATACTGCACGTGGACTGTAACGCATTCTACGCATCGGTAGAACAGCAGCGTCACCCACAATTGAGAGATAAACCGGTTGCCATCTGCGGATTGCAAGAAGAACGACGTGGCATTGTATTAACCGCCAGCTATCCGGCAAAGGGGAGAGGCGTAAAAACAGGGATGGCCATTTGGCAAGCGAAGCAGTGTTGCCCGGAGTTAATCGTGCTGCCGCCCGATATGAGCGAATACATACGAATCAGTAAACTGGCGCGAAACATCTATGAGCGTTACACGAATCAGGTCGAGCCATTTGGTCTGGACGAGGCGTGGCTCGATGTAACTGGCAGCGTGGGGCTGTTCGGCTCGCCCATGACGATTGCACAGGAAATCAGCGACCGGGTGAAATATGAGCTGGGCATCACGGTTAGCATTGGGGTGTCCGATAACAAGGTCACTGCAAAGCTTGGAAGTGACTACAAAAAGCCGGATGCGATTACTCGAATTGAGCGCGATAACTATAAAGAAATCGTTTATCCGTTGCCCATTGAGGATTTGTTGTATGTCGGCCCGGCTACCAGCAAGAAGCTTCGTGCCGTTGGCATCCGTACGATTGGTCAACTGGCGGAAACGCCTGACGATTATTTACGACGTCGCTTGGGAAAAATGGGGCTGGTCCTCGGTACGTTTGCCAAAGGGATGGACGTGTCGCCGGTCCTGAAGACCGACCATATCACGACGATCAAAAGCGTAGGCAATTCAGCGACAACGCCGAGAGATATCGTTAATAATGATGATGTGCGACTCATGCTTGTTCTCCTGGCAGAGAGCGTCTGTGCCAGAATGCGGGAACTGGCATCAAAATGTACGGTCGTGGAAATCAGCGTGAGAGATACGGATCTGCGGTATTTTACAAGGCAGAAAAAGCTTCCGGTGCCAACGAGCGTATGCTTAGAGATGGTGGATGCGGCGTGGGAGCTATTTTGCAAAAACTACAATTGGGGCAAACCCATTCGCAGCATAGGAGTGCGGGGGAGTGGTTTGGTAGATGCCAATGAAGCAGAACAATTGTCTGTTTTCTTAGATCACGAAAAACGCCACCGGCGAGAGAAAATCGAGGAGACCGTTGATGCGCTGCGGTCTCGTTATGGATATATGAGCGTTCAGAAGGCGGTAGTTCTAGCGGATCCTCAGTTGTCAGGAATCCGCCCGAAAGAACACGTAGTTCATCCTGTAGGATATTTTGGCCGATAGTAGAGGTGTAAAATATGGAAAAACGGTATGTGCCCGTTGTGGTACGCATTGATGAGTGCGGTAAAAAGGATCCGAAAATCATTGAATTTGAAAATCGTAAATATACCATTGATCGAATCATCAGCCGTGGACCGGCTGCCTGTTACAGCGTTGGTGGCGTAGGGATCAAGTACACTTGCGAGGTCTTGGGAAAGATTACCGAGCTGTGGGAGGAGAAGGATCAGTGGTTTGTCGTGAAAAAAGGTTAGATGATTGAAAATTCAGAATATTATGGTAGAATATCATTGGTACTTGCAATTGTGCGAAAAAAGAGGTGTTTTTATGAAGAAGAAGTTCATCTGGTTGGCGCTTGTCCTTGTTCCTTTATGTTTTTTAAGTGCTTGTGCATGTGAGCATGAATGGAATGAAGCGAATTGTATTTCTCCGCAAACTTGTGCTTTGTGTGAAGAAACACAAGGTGAGGCTTTGGGGCACATTTGGACCGATGCGACTTGTAGTATTCCCAAATCTTGTTTTCGTTGTAAGGAATTCGATGGAGATCCCCTCGGGCACTCTTGGATTGATGCCACTTGCAGTGCCCCCAGGACTTGCTCCCGTTGTAAGGGAATCGATGGAGTCCCCCTTGAGCATACTTGGATTGATGCAACTTGTGCTATGCCTAAAACCTGTTGCGTTTGCGGGGCGACAGAGGGAACGCCATTGGAACATACTTTCGGAGAATGGGAAGTTAATGTTGAAGCAACGCCTTTAACCGAAGGGGAAAAGGTGCGTTGTTGCAGTGTCTGCCAAGAAACAGACAGTAAATCTTATAAAATGAGTTCCTTCGTACAGAACAACAAGTTTATTTTCACCCCAGAAGAATTTAGAAAACTATTCTTTGATAATTTTGTGAGTCTTGGCTATTCCAAATTTGGCGGTGCACAAGAACGGAATAAGGACGGACAAGTCGTTATTGCCATCATAGATAATGGGTATAACGACGTTGGAAACATTGGTTTTGTTGTTAACAAAAACACGTGGGAAATGGCTTCGGAAAAAACAGAAAGTGGATTTGACGGCATAGTAATGATTATCAGCGCTCCAGAACAATTTGTTGCCAATGCTATTATTTCTGTTCTCATGTCTTGTGATCCAACAGTTACAGAATATAGTGCAAGAGAATTGGCAAAAAGTGTTTTGGTGGAAACCACCACATTCGGCGATGTTACTTATTCTTTTAAGATAACAGGAAACTATTATATGATGACAGCGGTTGCGAACTACGATTAAAGCATATCAAAGGGGGATGTACTTTCGTCCTCCTTTGACTTTGCGGGGCGGTATTGCCAGTTTTCTCTTTGCCCCTAATCTAATAAGGCAATAGCATTGGGCATTTGCGACCGCTTATTGTTTCCGCGTAGAACACGGCTCATAATTTCTTAATTTAAACCAAAAGCGCCCCTGCTGATGTTATTTCTAACTCAGCAGGGGTGTTTTTTTGCTTTTTTTCAGATGTTGTATCGTTTCGTGCAAAAAACGGAACAGAATTCAGGAAAGGCAAACAGAAAGATCCCCCGCATCCTTTTTGATGCGAGGGATCCAATCATCCTTTTATCGAAAACACAGTCAACGGAAGAAGAGCAGGGCAATGAGGAGGACGACGATTACACCAAGTGCGATGGCAAGCGTGTTAATCGTGCGAGTTTTTACCTTCATCGTGGCCTGATATTGAGCCTTGATCTCAGCAATATCGCGCTTATGCTCGGCTTCTTTCTCGGTCAGTTGGGAGGCTCTGCTTTTCAGCGATTCCACCAGCGCAGCTTTGTCCGCCTTCATATCGGCAAGGTGATCCTGATAGGAGCTGAGCCGGCGCTCGTAGTCGTCCTGTTGGGAGGCTAGCTTGGCCTTCAGGGCTTCAATCTCAGCATTCTTTTCCTCCAGCTCAGTGTATGCCACCGTTTTATCTGTGGGGACGAATCCAAACAGGGCATCCATAGACAGGCTGAAATAGCGACAAAGCGCTGCGATTTTATAAACACTGGGCTGTTTATGCTCACCGGTATAAAAACGCTTGATGGCATCCATGGTAATGCCGGTGTCATCGGAGATCTGCTGATAGGTTTTGCCTTTTTTGTCTTTCTCGGTTCGCATAACCGAAAGTAACGCATTGCAATGGGGTTGGAGGTCATAGAGGATGGTGCCTTTTTCAAATTTGTCCATAGTCTACCTCGCAGAATGAAAAGAATGTGCTTGGGGGAGAAAAGGTGCGAAATTCGCACCAAAAATCACTTGAAATTCGTACGCAAAAAGTTGTTTTTCGCTCTCGACATTCGGTCCAACATTTGCTACATTGAGCGCGTAGCAGATGGACGGCTCCTTACAAGTAAATCTACTTATTGAGTTGTTCGTAAAAAGTAGTCAGGAATTGCATCATGGCGTCATACTCATCCGTGCCTTTGATTCGCAGGACATATTTGGCATGCGTCGCAAACAGTCTGAATTCCTCTTCTGT
>JAZLBM010000206.1:0-5104 GCA_045613705.1 Eubacteriales bacterium
AGGGTGCGAGTCCTTATAACAACTACATTAGGCGCACACTCATCCGTCGCTAACGCGACACCTTCCCTATCTTAGGGAAGGCTTTAAAACACCGATAAATATCAATTTACCAACCATGTGAGGAATAAACGTGAGTGAAAAGATAAAATTACCTATCATCGTAGGCGCGACGGCCAGCGGAAAATCGGCACTTGCTATGCGCATTGCCGAGGAGATCGGCGGCGAGATCGTGTCCTGCGACTCCATGCAGATCTATCGGCGTATGAATATCGGCACGGCAAAGCCTACCGCCGAGGAGCAGAGCCGCGTTCGGCACCATCTGATCGACGTTATCGAGCCGTGGGAGAGCTTCTCCTGTGCTGATTACGCAAGGCTTGCCGACGAGGCCATCCGCGATATCATTGCGCGGGGCAAAACGCCCATCGTGTGCGGCGGCACGGGTCTGTATCTCGACGCCCTTCTGCGAGGCGGACTTGCGGAGGAGGCCGACTGTGACGAGAGCTACCGAAACGAGCTGAACGCCCTTGCCGCGGAGAAGGGAAACGACTACGTCCACGGGCTTCTTCGTGACCTTGACCCCGAAAGCGCCGACGCCATCCATCCCAACAACCGCAAGCGGGTGATCCGCGCTCTTGAGGTGTGCCGCGTGACGGGACGGAAAAAGAGCGAGATCGACCGTGAGAACAGTGCCCTTGACGGTGCGTACGAGCCCCTTGCCGTGGGACTTTTCTATACCGACCGAGCGGTGCTTTACGAGCGCATTGACCGACGTGTGGATCAGATGCTTCGGGAGGGGCTTCTTGACGAGGTGCGCGCTCTTGACAGGGAAGGCATTTTCGAGCGCTCCAAGACCGCGGCGGGTGCCATCGGCTACAAGGAACTGCTTGGCTTTATTCGTGGTGAAATGACCCTTGAGGAGGCCACGGACACCCTCAAAACCGCTACCCGACGCTATGCGAAACGGCAATGCACCTGGTTCGGGGCCAAGAATTACATCGAGCGCATCGACATCGACGGCGTGCCCGACGAAAAAACCTTGGAAAAAATTTTAGAAAAAACGAAAAAAGTATTTCAATTATCATAAAAGTGTGATATAATACTATAAATAGAATGGAGTATTGTATGGACTTTTCTTATCTGGACAGAAACGTGGCCGAGGTCAGGGCGCGGATCGACAAGGCTTGTGCCGATGCGGGTCGCACCGACGAGGTCACTATGATCGCCGCCGTCAAGAGCGGTGAGGTGGACGAGATCAATTATCTGCACCGTGCACTCGGTGTTAACGATATTGGCGAAAACCGCGTTCAGCAGCTGCTGGATCGCTACGAAAAGCTGGATAAAGAAGGGCTTCGCATCCATTTTATCGGTCACCTTCAGACCAACAAGGTCAAGTACATTATTGATAAGGTGCATATGATCCACTCGGTGGACTCCGAGCGGCTTGCCGCCGAGATCGACCGACAGGCAGAAAAGCACGGCACCGTAATGAAGGTGCTGGTGGAGATCAACTCGGGAAGAGAAGAGAATAAGGACGGCGTGATGCCCGAGGATGCGGCGGCGCTCTGTGCGGCTGTCTCGCAGCTTCCTCACCTGGAGCTTTGCGGCGTGATGACAATGGCGCCCGTTTGCGAGGATCCTGCCGATTATCGCAAATATTTTGATGAAATTTATGCATCGGCTCTTGACATTTGGCAAAAAACATTGGATAATAAAGAGAGACCCATCATTTCTATGGGAATGAGCGGAAGCTTCCCCGAGGCCATTGCTTCGGGCGCGACGGCCGTACGGGTCGGCAGAAGACTGTTTGAAAAATAATTTCAAAATAAAGATAAAATTTACGGAGGTTGAAATGGCAATCAAGTTTCCCAAGCTCAACAAAAAAGAAGACGAATTCGATGACGTTTACTCGGATATGTACGACGATATCGAAGAGGCAGACGACGACGTAAAGGTAAACGAAGGCCCTCAGTTCCTTGACGAAGAGGAGCAGCCCGCACAGAAGGGCGCGTTCGGCGGCATCAACGAGGCAGCCGTGTCCCTTAAGCTTATGGCTCCCAAGGATTTCAGCGAGGCAAAGAAGGTTGCTGATTGCCTGATGGCAGGCAGCTCTGTCGTGCTGAACATCGAGAACATCGGAAGCAAGGATATCGTAAGATTCATGGACTTCCTGATGGGCGTTATCTACGTAATCGACGGCAATATGAAGCACGTTTCCAAGACCACCGTGATCGTTACTCCCAACAACGTTGGCGTTGAGGGCGATCCCGAGATCGAGGAGTAAGAGTATTTTCGCGGACAGTCGCACGAAAGTGGGGCTGTTTTGCGGTATTATCGGCCTTGTGCCGAAATCCGGAACAGGTAAAGAGGTATCGGTATGGGAGTGGTAAGAATCGTTGCGGGATTGGCTTCTGCATTGCTTTCGGTAATGCAGGTGGCGATGTTGATCCGCGCTATTCTTTCGTGGTTTCCGCAGGCGGCAGATTCTGCCTTTGGCGATCTGATCGCAACTGTGACAGAGCCGGTTGTAGCTCCCATCCGTGCCCTTGCCGACCGCTTCGGTTGGTTTCGCAATTCCCCCATCGACTTCTCGTTTATGATCGCGTATCTGCTGATCTTCCTTCTGCAGGGAATGATCAGCGGCTTTACGACGTTGCTTTTCTGACGTGAGGCGCGAGGGTGAGGATTCGCTTTTTGAAGCGAGGATCGAGGATCTGTGTCGCCGTGTAGAGCGGCGGTGTGAGCCGTGCGCGGGTGATTTTCTGTCCCCGGGCGAGGCGGCGCAGGCGAAGGCGATTTTGTCAAGGCTTCGTCCCGACGGTATTCCCGTATTCTTTGGCGGATACGAGGGAAGTGAGCGGACGCGGCTTTTGCTGTTGCCCTCCTATATGGACGACGGCACACCTATGGATGCACGGCGGCTCATAGATCAGTACCCCGAGGTGGCGCAGGAGGCGGTTGCGGCCATAAAGATCCGCGGAAGCGGATACCGCAAGCTTTCTCACCGCGACTATATGGGATCGGTGCTGGCGCTGGGAATTGAACGAAGCGTGATCGGTGACATCGTGCCCGAGGACGAGTTTTCGGCAACGGTGTTCTGCACGCCGAATATGGTGCCCTTTTTGACACAGGAGCTTGCACGCATCGGAAACGATGCCGTAAAGACGGTGCCTTTTGAGATCCCCACGGATTTTACGGTGACGCGACAGCTAGAGGAGGTGCGCGATACCGTGGCTTCGGCTCGCCTTGACTGTATCGTGGCGGCGCTGGCGGGACTTTCCCGTGAGAAGGCGCAGCTGGCTATCCGCGCAGGCGAGGTGGACGTGGACTATCTGCCCGAGGAGCGCGTCGATCGCACCGTGACGGCAGAGAGCATTATCGCGATCCGCAGAGTGGGTAAGTTCATTATCCGCAGTGTGGATGAGCAAACCAAAAAAGGAAGATACCGCCTTGTGGCGGACAAATATATATAAACGATCACGTATCAGTGAAAAAATAAGGAGACACAAGAAACATGGCAAAGGATTATTCAAGCACGTTGAATCTGCCAAGCACGGAATTCCCTATGAGAGCGGGTCTGCCTCAGCGCGAGCCCGAGATGATCGCATACTGGGAATCCATTGATCTGTATCATAAGATGCTTTCCGTAAGAGAGGACAAGCCTCTGTTCGTTCTTCACGACGGCCCTCCCTTCTCCAACGGTAATATCCATATGGGACACGCCCTTAACAAGATCCTGAAGGACTTCATCAACAAGTCCCGTTCTATGTACGGCTACAAGGTTCCTTTCATCCCCGGCTGGGATAACCACGGTATGCCCATTGAGTCTGCCATCATCAAGCAGAACAAGCTTGACCACAAGAATATGTCGGTTTCCGACTTCCGCTCTGCTTGTCACAAGTTCGCACAGAACTTTATCGACATTCAGCGCGAGCAGTTCAAGCGTCTTTGCATCACGGGCGATTGGGAGCATCCTTACGCGACTATGTCCCCCGAGTTTGAGGCGCGCGAGGTCAAGGTCTTTGGCGAGATGTTCCGCAAGGGCTACATCTACAAGGGTATGAAGCCCGTTTACTGGTGCCCTAAGGACGAGACCGCTCTTGCTGAGGCAGAGATCGAGTACCGCACCGACAAGTGTACCTCTATTTACGTAAAGTTCAAGGTAAAGGACGACGCAGGCAAGCTTGCGGGCGTTTGCGACCTTGACAATACCTATTTCATCATCTGGACGACCACTACCTGGACCCTTCCCGGTAACCTTGCCATCGCCCTCAACCCCGACGAGACCTACGTTGTGGTAAAGGCGGATAACGGCGAGTGCTACATCGTCGCAGAGGCTCTTGCGAATAAGACTATGTTGGAGGGTGGCGTCGAGAAGTTTGACGTGCTTTGCTCCATGCCCGGTCGTGAGTTTGAGTATATGAAGGCACAGCATCCCTTCATTGACCGTGAGTCCCTTGTGGTCAACGCCGACTACGTTACTATGGACAGCGGTACGGGATGTGTTCACACGGCGCCCGGCTTCGGTGCGGACGACTACGTGACCTGCTGCCGTTACAATATCGAGACCATCGTTCCCGTAGACGACCGCGGCTACCAGACCAAGGACGCAGGCAAGTTTGCAGGAATGTACTACGCCGAGTCCAACGTTGCCATCCTTGAGGATATGAAGGAGAGCGGAGCGCTCTTCGCATCCGAGGACATCGAGCACGAGTATCCCCACTGCTGGAGATGTAAGTCTCCCATCATCTTCCGCGCAACTCCCCAGTGGTTCTGCTCGGTTGATGCCTTCAAGGAGGATGCCGTTAAGGCTTGTGAGGACGTTCGTTGGCTTCCCGTATGGGGTGGCGAGCGTATGGTACAGATGATCCGCGAGCGCGCCGACTGGTGTATCTCCCGTCAGCGTAAGTGGGGTCTTCCCATTCCCGTATTCTACTGCGAGGATTGCGACGAGGTAATCTGCACCACCGAGACCATTGACCGTATCTGCGAGATCTTCGGCGAGAAGGGCTCCAACGCCTGGTTTGATATGGAAGTGTCCGAGCTTCTGCCCGAGGGATTCGTATGTCCCAAGTGCGGCAAGACCCATTTCGCAAAGGAAACCAAT
>JAZLBM010000207.1:0-2571 GCA_045613705.1 Eubacteriales bacterium
CTTGCCACAAATCCCGTCTTTCCCGCCGTTGCTACCGAAAGCCGTATGCGCTGGGCGGGACTTTGCCCCGAGGATTTTGCCCTCTACACTACCTTTGAAAATATCGGCTACAGCAAACCCAACCCCGCCTATTATACCGAGATCACAAAGCGCCTCGGTCTTCTGCCCGAGGAATGCGTGATGGTGGGCAATGACGTGGGCGACGATATGGTAGCCGCCGATCTCGGTATGCAGGTCTTTTTGCTTACCGACTGTCTCATCAACAAGAAAAACGCCGATCCTTCGGCCTTCCCCCACGGAGACTTCGACGCGCTTGCGCGCTATCTCGAGGGTCTTCTCCGTCACTGAAAAGGAGCACGTATGGAAGATATAAAAACCACGGTTGCGAAGCAGATCGCCGCCCTTCGCACCGGAAGCGGAATGACCCAGCTGGAGCTTGCGGAAAAGCTTCACTACTCGGACAAGGCGGTCTCCAAGTGGGAGCGCGGCGAATCCCTGCCCGAGCTCGCCACCCTCGTTGCCATCGCGGAGCTGTTTGAGGTCAGCCTTGACGAGCTGGTGCGCGGCGGCACAGCCGACACGCCTCCCTCGGCGCCCGCAAAGAAAAGAAGAACCTTCAACCGCGCCATCGTGACCACCATGAGTATTCTTCTTGTGTGGTTTTTGGCGGCTCTTGCCTTCGTGGTACTGGATCTGATGCCCGGTGAGATAACCGGTCATTGGTTGGCGTTTCTTTACGCCATTCCCGTGTCCGCCATCGTATGGCTGGTGCTGAACGCCGTATGGTTCAACACCAAGCGAAATTTCCTCATCATTTCGGTGCTTGTCTGGAGCTTTCTTGCTTGTCTTCACGTAAGCTTCATCGCATTCGGAAGCAACATCTGGCAGATCTATCTCCTTGGCATCCCGGGACAGCTTGTGATCCTTCTTTGGTCGCGCCTTCGTCACAAGGCATGACAAATCCCCTTCCATAAAGGCTTTGCGCCCGACTCTCCTGACAGTAGAGTCGGGCTTTTTAACTCTACCGCCCGTTCTCAAAGTCGATACCGCTCAAAAAGCAATGTTAAATTGACATTTCGGAAAAAACATTGTATAATGGACCCGTGAAAAAAACAAAGTCAGGAGCAAATTTATGAATTTTAAAATCGCAGCTGATTCCTCCGCCGATCTTCTTTCCCTTTCGGGCGTCTCCTTCGCGTCTGTTCCCCTCACCATCGTAACGGCGGAAAAGCAATATACCGACGACAGTACCCTTGACGTTTCCGCAATGCTTGCCGACCTTGCGACATACAGCGGCAAATCCGGCTCGTCCTGCCCCAATCCCGAGGGATGGGTGGAGGCCTTCGGTGACGCCGACGGTGTTTTCTGTATTCCCATCACAAAAAATCTGTCGGGCAGCCATAACGCCGCCCTCATCGCCGCCAAGCACTATACCGAGGCACATCCCGACCGCCGTGTGTACGTAGTTGACACCTGCTCCACAGGCGCGGAAGACAGACTGATCGCCGAAAAGCTTCGTGACCTGATCAGCAGCGGCTTGGAATTTGATGCTATTGTGACCGAGATCGAAAGCTATCAGCGCCGTACCCATCTGATCTTCGCGCTGGAATCCATGCGGAATCTTGCCAACAACGGTCGTGTCAGCCCCCTTGTGGCAAAGGTAGCGGGCGCACTCGGCATCCGCGTGATCGGAAAGGCAAGCGCCGAGGGTACCCTTGAGATCACCAACAAGTCTCGTGGTGAAAAGCGTGCCCTTGCCGATATTTTCGACAACATGGTAAAGAATGGCTACAGCGGCGACAAGGTCTACATCCACCATTGCGAAAATCAAAAATGTGCTGAGGTGCTTCGCGAGCTTATCCTCGCCACCTTCCCCGATGCGGACGTGGCGCTTGGAACCACCCGCGGTCTTTGCTCCTTCTACGCCGAGCGCGGAGGCCTCATGGTTGGCTACGAGAGCCGAAACACATAAACGAGAACGCGCAGGCAATTCTTGCCCGCGCGTTTTTGCGTGTGTTTTCTCCTGAAAAACCCCAAAACCCCTTGTGTTTTGGGGCAAACCGTGCTACAATTTTCTTACATGACCCCAAGGAGGAGAACGCCATGCTGAAGGAATTCATTTGCGACGTATCAAAAAATGCTATATCCCACGGTGGACTTCCCTTCTGGAGTTGGAACGACAGGCTGGAAGAGAATGAGCTGCGCCGACAGATCCGCAATATGCACGAGCTGGAGATGAACGGCTTTTTTATGCACGCCCGTGGCGGTCTTGAGACCGAATATATGTCGGACGACTGGTACCGCGCGATAAACGTCTGCATCGACGAGGCAAAAAAGCTCGGTATGGAAGCGTGGGCCTACGACGAAAACGGCTGGCCCTCGGGCTTTGCCGGCGGCAAGCTTCTGAACGATCCTGAAAACTTCATTTGTCATCTTATCTTCACGAAATCGGACCGCTTCCCCGAAGGGGATTTTCTCGCCGTGTATATTCTTGACGGCAACGTTTCTCGCCGCGTGACCGCGCCCGAGGCGAGTGCTGAAGCCTATTACGTGATCTCCGTGGGCGTGTCC
>JAZLBM010000208.1:0-3077 GCA_045613705.1 Eubacteriales bacterium
GTACAAGTGACAAACGCTTGCCATACCAAGGCGCAAAAGGCTTTGTCACGCGTGCTCCCTCAGTCGCCTTCGGCGCCAGCTCCCTCCCGGAGGGAGCCTTTATTGTACATCTCAAACAGTTCGACAAATCAAAATTTGAAATTCCTCTTTGGTAAAAACCTCGCGCTTCGCGCTTTTTCTCTTTCTTTTTCGGAAAAGATGTGGTATAATGAGAAAAAAGACGGTCAAAAGGAGGTGCGCGGATGACGACGGGCGGCGTTTGTTGCTTCACGGGGCACAGAAACTACGAAAAAGCGGCAACGGAGCTTGAGGGTAAGCTTCTCAGAAAGCTGATTGATAATGCCATCCGATTTGGGTATACTACCTTTAAGGCGGGGGGCGCTCTCGGCTTTGACACCGTGGTGGCGGAATATATCCTTCGAAAACGGGCGGAGGGACTGCCCGTGCGCCTTGAGCTGGTGCTTCCCTGTGCCGATCAGGCGGCACGATGGGGTGAGACCGACCGCAGGCGCTACGAGGCCATCAAACGGGCGGCGGACAAGGTGGAATGCCTCCACGATTGCTACGTGGACGGCTGTATGCAGGAGCGCAACCGCCGAATGGTGGACGAAAGCTCCCTTTGCATCGCCTATTGCAACCAACCGAGCGGCGGCACGGCGGGCACCGTCCGCTATGCCAAGCAGAAGGGCATTCCCGTCTGCAATATCTGCGAAATGGCGGCAGGTATGCCCAAAATGTAAGCGTAACGCGAGGCACGTACATATTTTTGGAGGTGCTTCTATGAAGATCGTTATGCTGACCGATTCTATGAATATCGGAGGCGCGGAAACTCACGTGTTTGAGCTTTCGCGCCTTTTGGTTTCCCTTGGACACCGTGTGACGGTGCTGTCGGCGGGCGGCGTCACCGCGGACAGACTGCCGTCCGAGGGGGTGAGCCACAAATTTTTGCCCGATTCCTTATCTGCGGGCACGCTTCACGCGCTCGCCGAGGTGATCCGCGAGGAACGCCCTCACGCGGTGCACGCCCACACAAGACGGCGTGCCTTTTTGTGCCGTATGCTGCTGCCCACCCTGCCGTTTCCTATGACCTTCACCGCCCACGCCATGCTCTCGCCTCGGTTTCCGAGAGGTCAGCTGTCCTATTTTCCTCGTGAGATCATCGCCGTCAGCGAGGATATCAAGGCCCATCTTGGGGACACCTTCGACATCGACGGGGAACGGGTCACGGTGATTGAAAACGGGGTGGACACCGCAAGGTTCTGCCCGTCCCCCACACCGTCGGGGGTCTTCACGGTTCTTTCGGTGAGTCGGCAGGACAAGGATTCCTCCCGTGCGGCGTTGCTCCTTTGCGAGGTGGCCCCTCGGCTTCAGAAAAGGCTCGGCAACCTTCGTATTCTCATTGCGGGCGGCGGCGATGGACTGCCCACCCTTCGTGAGGCGGCGACGCGCGCCAACACGGCGTGCGGCAGGGAGGTGGTGACGCTTCTTGGTGCCGTCACCGATACTGCACCCCTTTATCGGGCGTGCCACGTGTTTGTGGGCGTTTCCCGTGCGGCGATGGAGGCTATGGCGTCTGCCCGTCCCGTGATCCTTTGCGGAAACGAGGGCTATTTGGGGGTTCTCGACGAGAGCGCTCTGCCCACGGCTGCCGCCACCAACCTTTGTGCCCGTGGGGCGGGGGAGGCAACGTCGGAACGGCTTTTTGCCGACCTTTTTGCTCTCGCAAATGCGCCCGAGGAACGACGGAACGCCCTTGGTGAATTTGGTCAAAGGACGGCCTGCGAGGCGTACGATGCGACTCGAATGGCGCAAAAAACGGCAGAAATCTATGAACGCGCCTATATGCAATATCGTGCCGAGCGAAAAACAGATGCCGTTATATGCGGATATTACGGATATGGAAATTACGGCGATGAAATGATCGCAAAAACCATTGTAAGATCCCTTCGGGAGCGGGATGAAGCCGTGCGGCTTGGCGTGATGACGGCGCGGGGAACGGCCCCCGACGGGACGGTGGGGATCTGCCGCTATCGTCTCGATGAGGTGACGCGAGCCTTGCGGGAGAGCGGCGCGCTGATCCTCGGTGGCGGCTCGCTTTTGCAGGATGCCACGAGCCGCAGATCGCTCCTTTATTATCTGTCGCTGATCCGCACGGCGCACCGAATGGGACTGCCCGTGATGCTTTACGCCAACGGCATCGGGCCTCTTTCTCCTTACGGTGAACGGCTGTGTCGGTCGGTGCTTCGGGATGCGGACGTGATCAGCCTTCGCGATCGCGATTCGCTGGCGCTTGTGGAAAAAATGGCGCTCCCTCATACTCGTGTGTGCCTCGGTGCCGACCCTGTTCTTTTAGACGAGGGAAGGGGAACGATACCCACAAGGCTTCCGCGCATCGCTTTCTTTCCAAAGGGCGGGAGAAAACAAAAAGATGCTGATAAGTTGTGCGAAAATATTGCACATATCGCGAAAACAATGGAATATAATGTTGCAATCTGCGCTATGAATCCTTCGGAGGATGGCACCGCCGCGTGCCGCGCGGTGATGGCTTTGCGGTCGCTTCTTGCGGGGTCGGGGCTTTCTGCAACCGAGACCTCCTCCGACCCCGAGGCCATCCTGCGATTGATTCGCCGTTCCTCCTTGGTGGTGGGTGAACGGCTCCACGCCCTCATTCTTGCCTTTCGCGAGGGCGTGCCTGCCGTGGGCATCGATCGAGATCCCAAGATCGGCGCCTTCTTGCGAGAAATTGACCGAGAAGATTGCTTTTGCGACAAAGTTTCCCCACAATCGTTGTTTTCTTGCGCAAAACAAGCCATAGAATCCCCACCGAAACGGGAAATCGCCATCGATCTCGCCCGTCGCGCCCGATCTGACGCCGATCTCGCCTCAAATCTCATCTCCGGCTGGAAAAACGGCGTGTTTTGGTGATGGAAAGGGCGTTAAATTGATGTTTAGCGGTGTGTTTGAACTTTTTAAAGCCTTCTCTAAGATAGAGAAGGTGGCGGCGAAGCCGACGGATGAGTGTGCGCCTATTCCGCATTCCATAAGACTTCGCACCCTCATCAGTCGCGTTCCGCGAC
>JAZLBM010000209.1:0-3361 GCA_045613705.1 Eubacteriales bacterium
GCTCGTTTTTTGTTTTATATACGTAAGGGACTCATTAGTAAATCAGATAGAGCCAGCCGCACCGTAATCGGGGCGGGTGTATTATTTAGCAAATTAAGTCGGGAAATTTCTTTCAAATTGTTCTATAATATTCGTGTAAGGAGGTGAACAGAAGTGGATGAGCATATAGAAGCGGTTCAAAAAATGCAGGATTACATTGCGGCACATCTGGACGAAACGATCACAATAGCTGATCTGGCGAGGGTTTCACATTATTCGCCGTGGTACTCGTATAGACTTTTTGTGACTCTCCTTCATATGACGCCGGCGGTCTATATCAGGCGAATGAGATTATCTGAGTCCGCGCTTCGATTGAGGGATGAAAAAGTAAAGATCGTTGACGTTGCGTTTGACTTCGGGTTTGAGAGCGTAGATGGCTATCAACGGGCGTTTTACAAAGAGTTTGGATGCAATCCTTACGAGTATTCTACGTACCCTACACCCATCTATCTGTTCAAGCCTTATGGTATCAAATATGCAAACAGAAAGGACAAGAAAGACATGAGCGAAGTAAAAAGTATTTTCGTGCAGGTTGTTGAGAAGCCCGAGCGAAACGTCATTATCAAGCGCGGAAAGACCGCCACGCATTACTTTGAATATTGCGAGGAGGTGGGATGCGACGTATGGGGGCTTCTTTGCAGTATCAAATCCATTAGCGGCGAGCCCGTCTGCCTCTGGCTTCCGCCACAGCACGTTCTCCCGGGCACCTCAGAGTACGTACAAGGCGTTGAAGTATCAACCGACTACGCAGGACAGATCCCCGATGGGTTCGACGTTATCAAGCTACAAAAATGCAAATACCTGATGTTCCGCGGCGAACCCTTTGCAGAGGAAAACTTTGAGGATGCGATCCGTGAAGTTTGGACGGCTATCGAAAAATACGATCCCTGCGTCGTCGGGTATGACTGGGATAAATCCAATCCCCGTATACAGCTTGAACCCATCGGAACAAGAGGATATATCGAACTGCTTCCCATAAAAGAAATTTGATCAATTTTAGAAACAAGAGAAAACACGGCATACCTTTTGGGGTGTGCCGTGTTTTTTTAGCTGATCTTGTGGTGAAATGCTGTCTTTATTTTCCTGCCTCGCGCAGTTTTTTGATGCTATCCTCCCGCAGCTGCTCGCGCAGGGCTTTTGTCCAGGGAGACCACTCGGCGTTCTTTGCGCCGTAGACCAGATTTTCCTCATATTCAAAAGGAATCCACGTGGACAGGTCGGCCTCATTGTGGGATACTACGGCTTCCATATTGTCGAGTGCCTTGAAAAGCTTTGCTTCGGGGGTTTCGAGGGCGTTCATTTCGTCAAACAGCTCCTGCAGCTCGGCGCAAAGGGGAGCAGGGAGCTCGGCAAGCAGATTTCTGACCGCCTTTTCTTCCTCAACCTCATTTTGCTCGGTCTTGAAAAAGGAGGGAATGTCGCCGGTGATGGCCTCGCCAAAATCGTGGATCAGGCACATTTTTATGACCTTATTTATGTCAAGCTCGGGGTATTCGTCGGCAGCAAGCAACGCCATGACCGAAAGGCGCCAGGAGTGCTCAGCTACCGATTCCTGCGTGCCAGAGGTCGTCCACGAGTGGCGGGTATTGCACTTTAACTTTTCGATCTTATGTAAAAATTCAAGATATTGTACGGGATTCATTGACGGACTCCTTGAAGGTTTTTCAAATTTCTCACTTTTATTATATCACAAAGCTTTTGTAAAATCAATAAACTGTGTAGGGATCCGTCCACAAACGATATTGTGATATTTGGGGTTGAAACGGACGAAAATGACGGATGTGAGGGGGCGGAAAGGCATTTTGGTGAACAAAACCAAACGAAACGGCAAAAATGTGAAAGTTTCGTGGAAAAAACTTGCAAAAAATATATTGGGAAAATATTGACAACAACCGACAAAGGTGCTACAATAAGAGGGTATTATTGAATTTTCTTTTCAATGAAATTTATTTTCCGGAGGATATTCCTATGAGTTTTAAGAGTGCATACCTGAACGATCTTTTGGATCGTGTCATCAAGCGCAATCCCGGTGAGCTTGAGTTCCACCAGACGGTGAAAGAGGTTCTCGAGTCCATTGAGCCCGTTCTTGAAGCACGCCCCGACTACATTGAGAGCGGCGTCGTTGAGAGAATGGTTGAGCCCGAGCGTATCATCAAGTTCCGCGTTCCGTGGGTAGACGATAACGGCAAGGTTCAGGTAAACCGCGGCTTCCGTATTCAGTTTAACAGCGCGATCGGTCCTTACAAGGGCGGTATTCGCTTCCATCCTTCGGTAAACGAGAGCATTATCAAGTTCCTCGGCTTCGAGCAGACCTTCAAGAACTCCCTTACGTCCCTTCCTATGGGCGGCGGTAAGGGCGGCGCTGACTTTGATCCTCAGGGCAAGTCTGATATGGAGGTTATGCGCTTCTGCCAGAGCTTTATGACCGAGCTTCAGAAGTACATCGGTGCTGACACCGACGTTCCCGCCGGTGATATCGGCGTTGGTGCGCGTGAGGTTGGTTATATGTTCGGTCAGTACAAGCGTCTTCGTGACGAGTTCACCGGCGTTCTGACCGGTAAGGGCATTCCTTACGGCGGATCTCTCATCCGTCCCGAGGCCACCGGCTTCGGTGCCGTTTATTACACCTGCGAGATGCTGAAGTACTTCGGCGACGATATCAAGGGCAAGACCGTTGTTGTTTCCGGCTTCGGTAACGTTGCTTGGGGTACCGTTAAGAAGGTTACCGAGCTTGGCGGTAAGGTTATCGCGATCTCCGGTCCCGACGGATACGTATACGATCCCGACGGTGTTTGTACCGACGAGAAGATCGACTACATGCTTGAAATGCGCGCATCCTGCCGCAACCGCGTTGAGGACTATGCTGACAAGTTCGGCGTACAGTTCTTCCGTGGTGAGAAGCCTTGGGGCGTAAAGGCTGACATTCTGATGCCTTGCGCAACCCAGAACGAGGTTGACATGAAGGAAGCTGAGCAGATGGTTGCCAACGGTCTCAAGTACTACGTTGAGGTTTCCAATATGCCCACCACCAACGAGGCAGTTGCATACCTGAAGGCAAACGGCGTTATCGTGGCTCCTTCCAAGGCGGTTAATGCCGGAGGCGTTGCCGTTTCCGGTCTTGAGATGTCCCAGAACTCCATGCGTTACAGCTGGAGCGCTGAGGAGGTTGACGCGAAGCTGAAGGGCATTATGGCCAACATCTTCAACAACTCCGTAAAGGCTGCCGAGCAGTACGGACTTGGCGCAGACCTTGTTGCCGGCGCGAACATCGCAGGCTTTATCAAGGTTGCCGAGGCTATGAAGGCTCAGGGCGTTGTTTAAT
>JAZLBM010000210.1:0-3618 GCA_045613705.1 Eubacteriales bacterium
AAAACGGCGTAAATCCTTCGTTTTCGGGCGATTCGTGAATCGCCCCTACGGTGTTTGTGCGCAAACCGAACACACCGATAAATCAAAATTTGAACGGTAAATTGATGTTTGTCGGTGAGTTATGTTTATGCGCAAACGAACAAATTTGATCCAACACCGTAGGGACAGACGTTCTCGACTGTCCGCGACAAAGGATTTTGCAAGTTCAAAATTGATAAAATCCTTTTGTAGGAGGGTTTTATGCACAGCCGCAAACAAAAACAATTCTCTTCGTTTTCGGACAGTCGAGGACGCCTGTCCCTACGGTTATGAGGGTACGGTTTCGTTCCTGCGTAGCCATATCAAACCCACCGATAAATCAAAATTTGAAATCAAAAAGCAGCACTTCGTGCGGCTTTTTTTAATATGCCATATAGTTGGTGAGGGGGCCTGCAACCGTGCGGCTTGCTCCGTCGGGGAGACGGATCTCGGCCTCGATGCCACGGGGAAGGGAGAGGGTCAGATGGGCGCCGTCCTCGGCTTTTTCGTAGGCAACGGAGACCATGCCGTGGGGCGTGGGGAGAGAGCCCCTCGCACAGACGCCACAGGGATCCACGAGGATCTTGTCGTATCCGTAGCTATCGTCCTTCTGACGAATGCCGAGAATGTACTCAAAGAGGTAGCTTACCACCGCACCGAACATAGGGTGCGAGTGCGAGCGGGAGGTGCCCCAATACTCTCGGAAGGTGGTGGCGCCCGCCTTTTTCCACGCGCCGAAGCCGTGGGGCGTGTCGGCGGTGAGCAGACGGCAGGCAAGGTCGCCCCGACCCATCTCAAAAAGAAGTCGGGTAACGACGTCGGTGCCGAAGATGCCCGTGTCGTAGTAGCCGAGGGTCTCGTACCGCTTGACAAAGCCGTCGACCGTCTTCTGATCGCCAAGACCAATGTCAAGAGCAAAGCCGTCAGCACCCTGCACACCTGCAAAGAAGGTGGACTGGTTGGGGTTGAAATAAGCGGTGCGGATGGCACCTTTGCGCGCCTCAATGCGCTCTTCCAGCATAGGGATATCCTCCTCGTGCCCGAAGAGCCGCGCCATTTCGATGACTTTCTGCATCGAAATAACGTAGAAGTAATTGTTGACGAAGGGCGGGGGCAGAAGCACCGCCTCGGGGGTGCACCAGTCGCCAAGACACCATTCGCCCGCGCGGTCACTTGTGATAAAGCCGCCCTCACTGTGGGTCTCCAGATAATCGAAGTAGCGGAGCATCTGAGGATATAATTCGCGCGCGAGGGAGTCGTCGCCGTAGTGCTTCATATATTCGTAGGGAAGCACGACGATGGCACATCCCCAGCCGCCGGGACCGCCGCCGCTGTGGGTGTAGGGGGCGGTGTATTGCACGTGACCGCTGAGGCGATCCTGACAGTCGGCGATGTCGGCGATCCACTTGCGGTAGAAGGCCTTGGCGTCAAGCACCTTCATAGCGGCGCGGCAGGTGAGCTGTCCGTCACCCGTGTAGCCCCGACGCTCAATGTGGGGGCAGTCGGAGGGAATGCCGCCGTGCATATTGCCAAGCTGGGTGTTGATATAAGTATGATAGATCCAGTTGAGCGTCTCGTCCTCGCTTCGGAAGGTGGACGCGACCGCTACGTCGGTGTGAGCCACCGCGACCTCAAGGGGATGCGCCGCGCCCTCGACCTTGAAATAGCGGAAGCCCATCCATATAAATTCGGGGGCTACGACCTGTCCGCACCTGCCGCCCTTCACGCGGAATTCTTGCCCGTAGGCGTGCTTGGGGTCGGGGGTGCCGTCCTCAAGAAGCTCCTCAAAGAAGGTGACCTTAATATCTCCGTCCGCCTCGCAAAGAAGGGTGGGGAAGCCGGCGATATTTTTGCCCGCGTCCCAAAGGGTGAAGGCGTCGTCGGGGCGCAAAAAAACGGGGGTCAGCCGCTCGGTCACCCGATCGGGGGGACAGTCGGCAAGATAATAGTCGGTGTCAACGGGAATCGCCTCCACGGCGTTTTTCCACGCGCCGTCATCAAAATCGGGCAGAAGACAGTTGCCTTGCCACGTGGTATAATCGTGGGATTCGCGCCCGTTGAGGGTACTTGCCGAAAGATAGGAGGGCGCGTATTTGTCGGCGGTGGAGGACACGAATCGCTCCTCGGTGCCGTCGGTATAGGTGACGGCAAGGGAATAGCAAAGCTTGCGCGCGCCGTAGGGCTTCTCTCGCCAAACGCCGCCGTTGTACCAGCCGTTTCCAAGAAGCACCGCCAGCACGTTTTGCCCGAGGCGCACAAGAGGAGTCACGTCGAATTCGTTTACATACGCGCGGTGCGAAAGCTGCTCGCCCTCGGGGAAGCCGCGCTCCTCAAAGTCGCTGTTGAGAGGGAGGTACATCTCGTCGGTGCCAAGCGTTCCGTTGATCAAGAAGCGGTACGAGCCGAAGCCGAGAATGCGGATGCTCGCCCGTGCCACATCCTTTCGGATCTCAAAATTTTTGCGGAATACGGGAAAAATATCCTCACTCGCGCCGATCCATACGGCGCCGCCGAACATTTCGTCAAATCTCATTGCAGTATCTCCTCTCGTTGATCTGTCTGTATTGTACCGCAACGGGGAAGGGTTTGTCAATGATAAATTGATGTTTGTCGGTATGTTAGCAGTTGCTTTTTAAAGGCTTCCCCAAGATGGGGAAGCTGGCGCCGTAGGCGCCTGATGAGGGTGCGAAGCCTTATCACAACTGCAATCGGCGCACACTCATCCGTCGGCTTCGCCGCCACCTTCTCTATCTTAGAGAAGGCTTTCGCTCGCCGTTTTGTTTGTGCGAACAGACCGACAAATCAAAATTTACAGCTCCAAACAAAAAACCGCACCCACGGGTGTGGGTGCGGTTGAAGGATAAACCTTTTTGAATCTTACTTCTTCAGTGCGGCCTGAGCTGCGGCAAGGCGAGCGATCGGCACACGGAAGGGAGAGCAGGAAACGTAGTCAAGACCGATCTTGTGGCAGAACTCAACGGACGTGGGGTCACCACCGTGCTCACCGCAGATACCTACGTGGAGCTTGGGGTTCACGGGACGGCCAAGAGAGATTGCCATGTTCATCAGCTTACCAACACCGGTGGTGTCGAGCTTTGCGAAGGGATCGTTCTCGAAGATCTTTGCATCGTAGTATGCGCCAAGGAACTTACCTGCATCGTCACGGGAGAAGCCGTAGGTCATCTGGGTAAGGTCGTTGGTACCGAAGCAGAAGAAGTCAGCGTTTGCCGCGATCTCGTCAGCGGTAAGGCATGCACGAGGAATCTCGATCATGGTACCAACCTCATACTTGAGGGAGGCGCCTGCAGCTGCGATCTCAGCATCAGCGGTAGCAACAACAACGGACTTAACGTACTTAAGCTCCTTTACGTCGCCAACCAGAGGAATCATGATCTCGGGAACCATGTTCCACTCGGGATGCTTCTTCTGAACGTTGATAGCAGCGCGGATAACGGCTGCGGTCTGCATCTTTGCGATCTCGGGGTAGGTTACAGCGAGACGGCATCCACGGTGACCCATCATGGGGTTAAACTCGTGGAGAGAAGAGATGATAGCCTTGATCTCCTCAACAGACTTGTTCTGTGCCTTAGCGAGAAGTGC
>JAZLBM010000211.1:0-2176 GCA_045613705.1 Eubacteriales bacterium
GTACAAGTGACAAACGCTTGCCATACCAAGGCGCAAAAGGCTTTGTCACGCGTGCTCCCTCAGTCGCCTTCGGCGCCAGCTCCCTCCCGGAGGGAGCCTTTATTGTACATCTCAAACAGTTCGACAAATCAAAATTTGAAAGCATTTTCAACCTTCAAATTTCAACCTTCCACTCCGTGATCTCACTTTTATCGTATTCTTCATTTTCGGGAAATATGACATTGCCGGAAAATTCAAAAAGGGGGTTGATTTATGATGAATTTTTAAGTATAATATATTATGTATATCTATCTTTACTTATTGGAGGAGCGCTATTATGGAACGAGTATCCAAGCACAATTATTATCTTGACATCGCCCAGACGGTTGCCGAGCGAAGCACCTGTCTGCGCCGAAAATTCGGCTCCATTATCGTGAAAAACGACGTCATCGTCTCCACGGGCTACAACGGCTCGCCCCGCGGTCGCAAGAACTGCGACGAGCTGAATTTCTGCTACCGTGACAAGCTGGGCATTCCCCGCGGCGAGCGCTACGAGATGTGCCGATCCGTCCACTCGGAGCAGAACGCCATCATCGCCGCACCCCGTGAGCAGATGCTGGGCGCCACCCTCTACATGGTCTGCGTATCCCCCGAGGACGGCGCGGTCATGCCCGGCACCACCTCCTGCATGATGTGCAAGCGCGTGGTCATCAACGCGGGTATCTCCACCGTTATCGTCCGTGACGACAAGGAAAATTACCGCATCATTGACGTCAAATCCTGGATCGAGGACGACGATTCCCTTTCGGGCAAGTTCGGCTACTGATATGCCCACCCTCACCGAAGAGAAGCGCCCCGAGGCGGTTCTGTCCGACCTCGCCCTTGAGCGCCCCACCCTCATTTGCTTCGTCTGCACGGGCAACACCTGCCGCTCTCCTATGGCGGAGGCGGTGGTGAACCATCTTTTCCGCGTGCCCCCCGTCTGCACCGCCTGCGATATGAGCCGTGTGCTGTCAACGCCCTCGGTTCGTGCCACCTCGGCGGGACTTTACGGCGCAGGCGACCCCATTGCGGAAAATGCGGTGCGTGCCCTTGAGGCGGCAGGCATCCCTTCCGCACCCGACAACGATTACAAAAATCACGTGTCCCGACCCATCAACCCCGAGATCCTGGAGACTGCCGATCTTGTGGTGGGTCTGACCGAGTCTCACGCCCTGCAGCTGATGGGCTGGTTCCCCCACTATGCCTCCAGGATCACCTGTATGCCCCGCTCCATCCCCGACCCATTCGGCGGCGACGAGGAGGACTACCGCGACTGTCTTGCGGCCATTACCGAGGGTATTCGGGAGATGCTTCACAGGGAGGGCGACCATGAATGAGATCTTGATCCGTCCCCTTGAGGCAGGCGACCTGTCCGCGGTGGCACGGGTGGAGCGATTTTCCTTCTCCGTCCCCTGGTCGGAGGAGTCCCTCAAAATGCTGACGGCGCCCCCCAATTACGGCTTTGTGGCAACGATCGGCGGTGAAATTGCGGGCTATATCGGGATCCTCGGCGTGCTCGACGAGCTGGAGGTCACCAACGTGGCGACGATGCCCGATCTTCGACGCCGCGGCGTGGGACGGGCGCTTGTGAACGCCCTTCTCGGCTATGCGCGAGAGAAAAATTTTCGACGCGTGACCCTTGAGGTGCGGGCGTCCAACGCCCCCGCCATCGCCCTCTACGAATCCCTCGGCTTCACTCCCTGCGGTCTTCGAAAAAATTTCTATACCCAACCCTCCGAAAACGCCATCATTTATGAGGTTTTGATTTGAATAACGATTTCAAATTTTGATTTGGCGGCATGTTCGCAGTCGCTCTGTAAGGCTCCCTCCGGGAGGGAGCTGGCGCGGAACGCGACTGAGGGAGCCCGCGCAACAAAATCTTTTGCGCCTTGATATAGCAAGTGCTATTCGCGCATCTCGCAGGCTCCTTCCGTCACACTTCGTGTGCCACCTCCCTCTCGGAGGGAGGCTTTAAGTGCACCGACAAACAGACCGCTAAACATCAATTTATCCTTCAAATTTTAATTTGTCGGTGGGTTTGATGTGACGAAAAGGCGTGCACAAACACCGTAGGGACAGGCGTCCTCGACTGTCCGAAAACGAAGAAAATTGATTTTGTTTGCGGCTGTGCATAAACACCTTCTACAAAAGGATT
>JAZLBM010000212.1:0-1948 GCA_045613705.1 Eubacteriales bacterium
GTCGCCTCAACGAGATAAGCGTTGTAGGCCTCCTGACCCTCCTCGAACTTGTAGGTGGGGAAGGGACCGTGGGTCTGCGCGACGGCAAGACCGTTTCTGTCAAGAGCATCCTTGAAGCGGGAGAAGATGGACTTCAACTCGTCCATATCCTTCTTATAAAAGCTGTCCGCGTAGCCGTTCTTGGCGTTGAAGGTACTGCTTTCAAGGGAAAAATCGATGCCGTCGATGCCTGCGGCGTGGATCATACCGTACAGCTGATCCAGATCGGTTTCGGGGCTGTACTGGGAGCCGAGGAGAGCAATACTGATCTTATGCATAAGGTACTCCTTTACGCGAGAAAGTAGAAATACAGAATAATAAGGACGATCTGGATTCCCATAATAACGGGAATGCCGATCATAAACTTTTTATGCTGGGTCTTGTGGTGGATGATCTGCATGGTGATATACATCACAAGGGAACCGCCAAGCGCCGACAAAAGGAGAAGTGTCTTCTCCGGCGTGCGGTGCTTGGGAAGCTTCTTGGCGGCGATCTTGTCATAGATACATATGACGATGGAGATCAGCGAGATCACGCCCACCCAAAGCCACGGCAGGTAGGGGATAAGTGCGTCGATGGTCATTTCTTGGGGAAGCTGTCCTTCAGCTCAACGATACGGTTAAAGGTGTTGTCGTTCTTGGTGTCGCGGCAGAAATAGCCGAAGCGAACGAACTGGAACTTCTCGCCGCCTGCGGCGTTCTCAAGGGAAGGCTCCACAACGGCGCCCTCGATCTTGGTGAGGGAGTTTTCGTTGAGGAAGTCAAGATAGGTCTTGCCCTCGGGCACGTCGGCGGTGTTTTCAATATTGAAGAGTCTGTCGTAGAGCATCAGGGTCGCGGGCTTCGCGTACTTAGCGGACAGCCAGTGAATGGTGCCCTTGATCTTTCTGCCGTCGGTGGGCATACCGTTGCCCGTCTCAAGGTCGGCAGTGGCGTGGATGCACTTGATAGAGCCGTCCTCGTTCTTCTCAATGCCGGCATACTTGATGATATAGCCGCCCATCAGACGAACCTCGCCGTCGGGCTTGAGACGGAAGAACTTGGGAGGCGGAACCTCGGCAAAGTCATCGGCGTCGATATAGACCTCACGGGTCATAGGAACCTCACGGGTGCCAAGCTCGGGCTTCTGAGGATGGTTGGGAAGGGTGATCATCTCCTCGCGATCCTCGGGGTAGTTGTCGATCACGACCTTGATGGGATTGGCAATACCCACGCGGCGAAGCGCATTCTCATTGAGATCGTCGCGCACGCAGGCCTCCAGCTGACGAACGTCAACGGTATGGTCGGTGTTGGTTACGCCTGCCTCACGAACAAAGTTGAAGAGAGCGGCAGGGGTGTATCCGCGGCGACGAAGACCGCAGAGGGTGGGGAGACGGGGATCGTCCCAGCCGTCCACGTGACCTTCCTCCACAAGCTGACGGAGGTAACGCTTGGACATAACGGTGTAGGTGATGTTCATACGACCGAACTCCCACTGATGGGGCTTTTGTGCAAAGCCGATCTTGTCCACGACCCAATCGTAAAGGGGTCTGTGGTTACGGAACTCGCTGGAGCAAAGGGAATGGGTGATTCCCTCAAGGGCATCCTGAATGGGATGCGCAAAGTCGTACATAGGATATACGCACCACTCGTCACCCTGGCGGTGATGGTGGATGTGCTTGATTCGGTAGATAACGGGGTCGCGGAGATAGGGATTGTCGGAGGAGGGGTCGATCTTGGCACGAAGAGTGCGCGCGCCATCCTCAAACTCGCCGTTCTTCATTCTCTCAAAGAGGTCGAGATTCTCCTCAACCGAGCGGTTGCGGTAGGGGGATTCCTTGGAAGCTACCGCGCGGTCGGTTCCCTTATAGTCGGCAAGATCGTCCTTGGAAAGGTCGCATACGTAAGCGTCGCCCTGCTTGATGAGCTGT
>JAZLBM010000213.1:0-5275 GCA_045613705.1 Eubacteriales bacterium
GAGAAGGTCGGGATTTCATATCGTTCACGGCTACAATTCCTTGATATAAACGCATTTTACCAATTTTGCAACTGCAAATTCGTTCGTTGCGGGTCGTCGTGGGCGCCGACCCCTACCAGGTATTCGTTTATTTCTGCATAGCCATAACCCACCGATAAACATCAATTTATCAACAAAATTTCGTAAAGGTATTTACAAAGCGGGGAATTGTGTGTATAATATCATAAAGAAAAGAATCTGTGATCGGGAAAAAACGGAAAAGCCGAGCCAAGAGAGCCGTCGGGTGGTGCGAGACGGTGCGACGCGTCCGACAATGTGCACCCGTGAGATGCCGTCGCGACAGGTAGCGACGGACGGCTGACCCCGTTATCGGTCTTTGAGGGCAGAGCGATCTGCCGAAGCGGAGTGGAACCGTGTGACTTGTCACGCCTCTGTCATTTTGACAGAGGCTTTTATTTTTTCATCCACCACAAGGAGGACGATATGAAATTCGAATTTTCTATTGATACAGAAGACCTGTCCGCCTTTGCCAAGCGCGCGTACCGTGACGCGATGAAGCTTGCGGGCGACGTAAAAAAGCTTGCCCTTTGCATTCGGGACGAGATCCGAACCGATATCGAGGCGGTCAAGGCGCGCGACCCTGCCGCCAAGAGCGACGTGGAGATCCTCTTTCTCTACTCGGGCGTGCACGCCCTTCTGGCGTACCGCGTGTCTCACAAGCTTTACGTCAGCCGGCATTATTTCTCGGCGCGTCTTGTGAGCCAGGTGGCAAGATTTTTGACGGGTATTGAGATCCATCCCGGTGCTACCATCGGCAAGGGTCTGTTTATCGACCACGGTATGGGCGTGGTCATCGGTGAGACCACCGAGATCGGTGACAACTGTACCCTCTATCAGGGCGTGACCCTGGGCGGTACGGGTAAGGATACGGGCAAGCGCCATCCCACCCTTGGCAACAACGTTATGGTGGGCGCGGGCGCGCGTGTGCTCGGCCCCTTCAAGATCGGCGACAACACCAAGGTGGCGTCCGGCGCCGTGGTTCTTGAGGAGATCCCCGAGGATAGCACCGCCGTGGGTATTCCCGCCCGTGTGGTTCGCAAGGCGGGCAAGCGTGCCGATTGCATGGATCAGGTGCACATCCCCGACCCTGTGTCCCAGGAGCTTTGTAAGCTGGAGCAGAAGATCCGACGCCTGGAAGCCGAGCTCGCCGCTCTGAAGGAAGAAAAAGAACAAACGGAAAATTGATGTTTAGCGGTGTTTTAAAGCCTTCCCTAAGGTAGGGAAGGTGGCGGCGAAGCCGACGGATGAGTGTGCGCCTATTCCGCATTCCATAAAACTTCGCACCCTCATCAGTCGCGTTCCGCGACAGCTTCTCCATCTTGGAGAAGCCTTTAAAAGACGCACCGACAAATCAAAATTTGAAAAAATAAAATTCATTCCCGAAAGGATATATTATGCAACTTTACAATTCTGCAACGAGAAAAAAAGACGAGCTCATTCCCAACGAGCCCGGTAAGATCAAGATGTACACCTGCGGCCCTACGGTCTATCACTTTGCCCACATCGGCAACCTGCGCACCTACATTATGGAGGACGTGCTGGATAAGTACCTTCGCTTCACGGGGCTTGACGTTCTGCGCGTGATGAACATCACCGACGTAGGACATCTGTCCAGCGACGGCGACACGGGCGAGGACAAGATGCTCAAGGGCGCAAAGCGTGAGAAGAAGACGGTTATGGAGATCGCCAAGTTCTACACCGACGCCTTCTTCTCCGACTGCGAGAAGCTGAACATCAAGACCCCCGAGGTGGTAGAGCCCGCAACGGGATGCATCCCCGAGTTCATCGCCCTCGTGGAGGGGCTTCTTGAGAAGGGCTACGCCTACGAGGCAGGAGGAAACATCTATTTCGACACCTCCAAGCTGGAGCAGTACTATATCTTCAACAACTTTGAGGAGGAGGATCTTGAGGTCGGCGTCCGCGAGGGCGTTGAGGAGGACGGAAACAAGCGCAACAAGGCAGATTTCGTTCTGTGGTTCACCAAATCCAAGTTTGACGATCAGGAGCTGAAGTGGGACAGCCCCTGGGGCATCGGTTACCCCGGCTGGCACATTGAGTGCTCGGGTATCTCCCTCAAGCACTGCGGCGAGTATCTGGACATGCACTGCGGCGGTATTGATAACGCCTTCCCCCACCACACCAACGAGATCGCGCAGAGCGAGGCGTTCCTTGGTCACAAGTGGTGTAACCACTGGATGCACGTCCACCACCTGAACACCACGGGCGGTAAGATGAGCAAGTCCAAGGGTGAATTCCTGACCGTTTCGCTTCTTGAGGAGAAGGGCTACGATCCTATGGCCTACCGCTTCTTCTGCCTCCAGTCCCACTACCGCAAGAATCTCGTGTTCTCCTGGGAGAACCTTGACAACGCCGCCGTTGCCTACAAGAAGCTGATCGCCCGTGTGGCGGCGCTTCTGAAGGATGCCGACGGTGCGGTTGACAAGGCTGCCTTTGACGCGGCTCGCGCGTCCTTCTGCGAGGCACTTGACAACGATATGAACACCTCCCTCGCGGTCACCGCTCTCTATGACGTATTCAAGCTGGACGCCAACAATGCTACCAAGCTTGCACTTGTTGAGGAGTTTGACAAGGTGCTGACCCTCAATCTCGTTAAGGCGGCAAAGGCCGAGGGCGAGAAGGCAGATGCAGGCGTTGATGCGGCTCTCGTTGCCGAGATCGAGGCAATGATCGCGGCGCGCGCCGAGGCCAAGAAGAACAAGAATTACGCCGAGGCCGACCGCATTCGTAACGACCTCGCCGCCCGCGGCATCACCCTCATCGACACCAAGGACGGTACACAGTTTAAAATTGGTTGATTTATCGCGCTGGCGCGCGAAGTGCAGAATGCAGAGTGCAGAATGCAGAGTTAAAAATTGATGTTTATAGGCGTGTTTCAAATTTTAGTTTGAACGGAATGGCGCCGTTTAAAGGCCTCTCCAAGAATGGGAGAGGCTCCTGCGAAGCAGGTGGTGAGGTTGCGCCTATTGATGTTGCAAAATGGCGTGATTTTAAAGGCTTCCCCAAGATGGGGAAGCTGTCACCGAAGGTGACTGATGAGGGTGCGAAGCCTTATGGCACGCGGAATTAGCGCACACTCATCCGTCGGCTACGCCGCCACCTTCTCTATCATAGAGAAGGCTACTCTCGCCGTTTTGTTTGCTTAAATTTCGCAACCTCATCCGTCGCCTGCGGCGCCTACCTTCCCGCTTCGCTCACTACAAACCTTCGGTTTGTGTCCCGTTCTCGGAGAAGGCTTTAAACACACCGACAAATCAAAATTTGAATATCTATTAAAAAGGAAATCGTATGAATTACTTGGAAAAAAACAACGGATTTTCTATAGAAAAGGACGGCGTGACATTTGATTTTGTCACCGATCTTCGTCCTGTGGCGACGGGCGATCTTCTTCGCTTCACGGTGAAGGGAAGTGCGCCTGTGCCTGCGCTTCTTGACGGCGACCGCATCCTGCTCCCCGTGGGCGAGGGCATTGCGCTGACGGTGGGAGAGGACAATCTTGTTCCCAACGCCAACGGCGATTTTTGCTCGAAGCTTGGCACCATGAGCATGGTGATTTTGGAGCGGAGCGGCAAGTTTCTTTTGATCGCGCTTGACAACGGTATGCATTCGGCATACGATGCCCGTCCCGTGGACGGTCGCTACACCCTTGCCGTCACCTGCCGTAAGGAATGCGGCGTGACCTACCGCGTGTTTGACAGCCTCGCCGAGGCGTGCCACGCCTACCGCGCAAGCCGCGGAAGGGTTCGCACCCTCGAGGAGAAGATGACCTCCAATCCCGAGGTGAAAAAGCTGATGGACGGCGGTATCTTCTGGGTCTGGAACGATAACTACGACGAGGTGATGTACACCGACTACGACACCGACGTGACGGCGCTTGTGGGCGACGATTACCTCGCCGTGGCAAAGGCGCTTCGCGAGGGCGGGGTAGACGAGGCTATGATGGGCGTGTTCTACGACGGCGACTCCTACGTGGTAGAGCCGCTGTACCGCGAGTACGGCTATCTGTCCACCCAGTACGACAACTACAACGACGTGCTTGACCCCGAGATGCTTTCCATCATCCCCAACAACCGCGCAAGAAATTGCGGATATACGGCGCGCCGTATGAAGGACTATCCCCACGGCGTACAGATCAAGCCCGACGGCACCATGAAGAACGCCTGGGCCCTCAAGGGCTTTGACGGTCAGATGCATTCGCAGAAGACCTGTTGCCCCGCCGTGGCGGCTGACGCTATGCGCCGCGAGATCCCCGAGGTGCTTGAGAAATATCCTTATTATAAGGGACGCTTTATCGACGTGTACGGTTGCCGCCTTGGCGACTGCTACAGCGACGTGCATCCCCTCACCACTGAAGAATGTGTAGACGTAAAGAACGGCGCCTTCCGCTCCATTGAGGAGATGGGACTGATCGCGGGCACCGAAAACGGCTTCGACGCCATTATGGATCATCTGGTATACACCGAGGGTCTCCATAGCCCCGTCATCTTCCAGATCCCCGATTCGGGCAGAAAGCACGCGCACGTGTTTAACGAGGAGCAGACGGCGCACACGGCAGCCAATATGATGCAGCCCTCCCGCCGCGTGCCCATGTGGGAGCTGACCTATCACGATTGTCTTATGGCCTTCCCCTATTGGGGCGACTCCACCGAGTCGGCCCCCGCGCTGACCCGCCGCCGCACCCTTTATGCGTGCCTCTTCGGCTGCCCGCCCCTCTATTCCTTCTCTATGAAGGACTTTGAGGCGCTGAAGCCCGCGATCCTTGCGAGCTATGCCGAAATTACGCGGATCAACCGCAAGGTGGGCACCCTTCCTATGACGAATTACGAGGTGCTTGCGGACGATTATACCGTCCAGCGCACCACCTTCGGCAACCGCTACCGCGTCACCGTGGACTTCAAGGACGAGACCGTGAAGCTTGAGGAGATCGGTTGATAAATTGATGTTTAGCGGTGTGTTCAAATTTTAGTTTGAACGAGACGGCGTCGTTTAAAGGCCTCTCCAAGAATGGGAGAGGCTCCTGCGGAGCAGGTGGTGAGGTTGCGCCTGTTGATGTTGCAAAATGGCGTGATTTTAAAGGCTTCCCCAAGATGGGGAAGCTGTCACCGAAGGTGACTGATGAGGGTGCGAAGCCTTATGGCACGCGGAATTAGCGCACACTCATCCGTCGCTAACGCGACACCTTCTCTATCATAGAGAA